>JAEZIX010000030.1 GCA_023415935.1 Cyanobacteria bacterium OH_CDB_20
CTCGCGGCGTTAAAGGAAGCCCTGCTCCTATTCCACAAGAAGGAAAATGGACAAAATGTAAAGAAATTAAAGACATTTCAGGTCTTACACACGGATGCGGATGCTGCGCTCCTCAACAAGGTACTTGCAAACTTACACTTAACGTAAAAGAAGGTATCATTCAAGAAGCATTAGTTGAAACTATTGGCTGTTCAGGAATGACTCACTCAGCTGCTATGGCTGGAGAAATCCTACCTGGAAAAACAATTCTTGAAGCTTTAAATACAGACCTTGTTTGTGACGCAATCAACGTTGCAATGAGAGAACTATTCTTACAAATCGTATACGGAAGAACTCAAACAGCATTCTCTGAAAATGGACTTCCTATTGGTGCAGGTCTTGAAGACTTAGGTAAAGGCTTACGTTCTCAAGTAGGTACAATCCACTCTACAGTACAAAAAGGCGTCAGATATCTTGATCTTGCAGAAGGTTATATCCTTGAACTTGGCTTAGACAAAAATAATGAAGTCATCGGCTACAAGTTCGTAAATCTCGGAAAAGTTATGGATGCTATCAAAAAAGGTGTTGATGCAAAAGAAGCATATGAAAAAAATATCGGTACATACGGTAGATTTCAAGATGCTGTAAAAACAATCGACCCTAGACATCAGTAGAGATTTAAATTAGTACAACAAAAATAATAAAGGAAATAAAACAATGGCAAAATTTGAAGGACAAGAAAGACGCGAAGCATCTTTAGCTAAAGCCTTAGCAGAATACGGCTTCGCATCGTTAGATGAAGCTAACGAACTTTGCTTATCAAAAGGCATCAATGTTGATGAAATCGTAAAAGGAATCCAGCCAATTGCTTTTGATAATGCTTCTTGGGCATATACACTAGGTTGCGCAATTGCTCTTAAAAAAGGAATAACAACAGCTGCTGAAGCTGCTGAAGTAATCGGTTTAGGCTTACAAGCATTCGCTGTACCGGGTTCTGTTGGTGATACAAGAAAAGTTGGTATCGGACACGGAAACTTAGGCGCTATGCTTTTAAGAGAAGAAACTCAATGTTTCTGTTTCTTAGCAGGTCACGAATCATTCGCTGCTGCTGAAGGTGCTATCGGTATTGCAAGAAACGCAAACAAAGTTAGAAAAACTCCTTTAAGAGTTATCTTAAACGGATTAGGTAAAGACGCAGCTTACGTAATCTCAAGAATCAACGGATTTACTCACGTTGAAACTGATTATGATTACAAAACAGGCGAATTAAAAGTTGTAAAAGAACAATCGTTCTCTGACGGAGAAAGAGCTAAAGTTAAATGCTACGGCGCTGACGACGTATCAGAAGGTGTTGCAATTATGATAGCAGAAGGTGTTGACGTTTCTATCACAGGAAACTCTACTAACCCTACTCGTTTCCAACACCCTGTTGCAGGTACTTACAAAAAATGGACGGTTGAAAACGGCAAACAATACTTCTCAGTAGCATCAGGTGGTGGAACAGGAAGAACACTTCACCCTGACAATATGGCTGCTGGTCCTGCTTCTTACGGTATGACAGATACAATGGGAAGAATGCACTCAGACGCACAATTTGCAGGTTCATCATCTGTTCCTGCTCACGTTGAAATGATGGGTGTAATCGGTATGGGCAACAACCCTATGGTTGGAGCTACAGTTGCTGTTGCAGTTGCTGTTCAAAAAGCTAATGGTTAATTTGTGAATATATAAACTGAAGAAGGTAGTTTTTCTACCTTCTTTTTTTTGTTTTTTATTAGCAAAAAATTTATTTTGGAGGTTTATATACAGCAAGAATTTATAGGAGGTCAATTTTATGAGAATATGTTCAATTACGCCGAGGTATACTCCACAAGTAGGAAAGTCTTTTGGCTCAAATCCTTCCAAAAGCGATGAATTTGATAGTTCTCAGGTTATGCCCCCTTACCTTCCTCAAAGAAGTGTTGACTTATTAAGAAATTTTTATAATGAATTAGATAAAGACCAAAGCTGGCTAAGAGATCAAGCTGTTATATCTAACGGCATAAGATTTTCATTGATTGATGGCCCTTATAACTTCCTGCCAAAAGCCATAAAGGCTGTTTATCCAAATGGAACAGAAGTTGCAGCATGCAAATATCATGACGCAAAAAATGGTGAAGTCATCAGATATTCAATAAGAGAAAATCAAAACTCCCCATACAAACAAGGTTTTCTTACAGATTTACCCGGAAATATTCTCGTATGCAATGAACCACATTGCGGAAGCTATTTAAGCCCTTCACTAAGCGAAGATAGCGTAAAAGAAGCCGATAAATATCTTTCAAAATTTTACTCAGACGCAATTGAGGCTTATAATCAATAATTGCAAAATTAAATAATCAAAAAAGGACATTTGAAGAAAATGTCTTTTTTTATTGTTTCATATAGACTTCTTTTGCACTTGCATTTCTTAAATAATCAAGTATTGCGCCACCAATTTCTTCTGTGGGATCAAAATATGGACTGTTAGGATAAAAAGTTTGCCTTAACATCATTTTCATTAATGGCCCAAACCCGTCGGGAATTTGGGTTTTTCTGTATATTCCTGCCAGATGAACCTGAATATTGGGCGATTGAGTATCGTTAAAACGTGAAATTGCAGGATAAAGCTTTTCAATTCCCTTAACACCTTTATCAATCATTCTATCAAGTGTATAAAGTGCTTCTGTAACCTGTGCTTCACCGTTTGCAGAAGCCAAAAACCCTGCCAAAAAAGGTAGAGCAGCTTCTTTTTTATCTACAATTTTATTAACCAATTCGTAATCAAAAATACAGTAGTTTCTTGTCAAATCTGGCATTTTTGTATTTTTTCCAAGTTTTGAAATCAAAGCAGGCAGACCTTGGTCATGCAAATTATAACTATTTGAAATTTTGGCTTTGAAGTCATTTATCGAAACAAATTGCATAAATTCTCCTTAAGAGTATACATACGGCGGACCATTTTTAATCTCTTGTAATATATTATTTGCAAGCACTTTCAAACTTTCTTCAGATTCACCTTGCTGTTTTCTCCTGTCAAATTCTTCTATATAAGGTTCAACCGCACATTTTTTCTTTGTCTCATAATTTTTAATCTCGACTTCAATAAGTCTTTTTTGAAGCCCAAGTTCTGTTTTTGTATTTTCTTTATTAACAGCAACTGATTTCACTGCCTCTATTGCTTGTTTTGCAATATAACCGGCAGATGAAACGGTTGTTAATGCAAGAAACAAGTATTTTGTAAATTTATTTTCCGGGTGCATAATCCAATTGTATAAATGACCGCGATTCTCGTTTAAATAACAGTAATACTGTATTTTTTCAGTAATTCCACCCAACGCTTCCGGTGCATTTGCGTAGATTGATTCTCTTGATTTCAGCACACTTTTAACAATTTCTGCTATTTCATCATCATTAGATCCAAGCTTTTTAAGAGTTTCACGAACAACTTCTTCTTTTGCAGATATTAGCTCAAAGAGCCTCGATAACGACGTAAAATCAGGTTTTTTTGATGGTTCTTTAATGGCTGCCTCAACTGTACTTTCTATTTTACTTATTACACTTTCAGTATATTTATTAGTATAACTGTTTGCGTCATCTGCCATTTTTCTTATATTTTTTATTATCCCTTTACCTGAGAGAACAACAGCTCCTAACGTTCCCAAAGTTAAAGCAATGATTTTTATAATATCTTTTTTACTATCAGTAGTCTTTTTATCAGCAAAATCTTTATCTTTTCCTTTAAATCTCATAATACTTTTAAACACCCTGGTAGAAGATGAAAGCTTGTCATCGTCTAGCTTAAATGCCTTTGAAAAGTGACTTGCGCTTTCTGATAAAATATTTCGCTCAACATTAAGCTTTCCTGCAAAAACTTTTGTTTCAGTATCAATAAGATTTTCTTGCAAATCTCTCTTTATATCAGCTTCCTGCTTTTTAACCCAGACTTCTTTAACTCCATCAACAAAATTCTTGGCAACAACTGTAAGCCCGCTGAAAGAAAAAACGCCCAACGCACCCATAATCGTCTTTGTATTAGGGCTTCTAAGCATCATATATGTTGCAAAATCCGGTTCTTCTCGAATATTCATATTGAGAGCTAAATTGGGGAGCTGCTCATGGGCTTTTGATGTCAGAATCTTTCTTGCACTTGAGCGCAAAAGAGAGCTAAGTCCGAATGCTCCTGCTGCTATTGCTATTGTTCCAATCAAAAGAGGCACCAAGGCTTTTTTCATGTCAAAGTATTTTTCTTCCTCATTTATTTGAGGTTCAATTTGCACTTTTTTAGGAAGAATAACCAAATTAGAAGTCAATTCAGAACTTTCCAAATCACGATTTTTTGTAACAAGCAATCCTGTCACTGTTTTTGGCATTCCATCTTTGATTTTTCTAGCAGATGTTTCATTTCTAACACTTTGAGCTGGGGCATACTTTGATTTTAGGGAGATTTCACTCATAATTTACCATTCCATTTAATTCTTATTACTTTTATTTACTTCTAAAAATTCTTTATTTTCACCATCTTCTTCGTTGTCTACAAGGAAAAGGGAGAATAATTTAAAAAACTTCTTCTTGACTGTTTTCGCAAAATCAGAAAGTTTTTTAGAGACGAAGTTTTTAAATTCTCCAATAACAGTCACAAGTTTTTCCGCAATCTGAGAAACAAAGTTTCTGACATTTTCAATACCATTTTGTATTGCTTCCATTAATTTAGGAATTTGATTTAAAAAGTTCATAACAGGGCTTAAAACAAATCTGTTTAAGATTCCTACAAAATTAGCAAGAGGCACAGGGAGTGATTTTTGAAAAACCGCAATTATGCTTGAAATATTACTTGTTATTGAAGAAATTTTGTCAGTAAGTGCATTTATAAGTTTAATATTTTGAATCTGCTGAAGATGGTTATCTTGGGCTCTTTGGGACTGAGCACGCATCATCTGTCCCATTGAAAAGCACTCTGACCAGGTCATTTGTCCTGAAACAGGCCTTGAGTTTTTAGACGCACTCCCAGCCATTTTACCATTACAAATAGGACAGGTACCCACAGGGAGTCCATGAGGGCAGGTTCCCGGTTTTATTTGAGTCATTCCTGATATTGAACTTGGCATAAAAAATCCTTGTTTGGTTTTTCTAAGCCGCACAAGGAACATCTCTCTTAATCTATTGTCTGACAGGTTTTTCCGCATTACAAACAATATTTATTGAGTATTCCGGCTTTACGGCTGCGGCCCAGCTAGGGATTTTCACCCTATTTCCTCATTTTTTGTCATTTTTGCATAAAACCAGACCATTCTCAACCCTTTTATTTAGTTTTGTGAACAAAGAAAAAGGCATTTAATTTAAATGCCTCATATATTGTTTAGGTTACAGTTTAGTTGGATTTTTTGAAATCAATTTTTTTTATCAAGAATAGAAGCGGGATAACAATTAAAGCAGCTACTCCGCAAAGCCTAAATGCCTCGATAAAGCCCCAAAGAGTTGATTGCCTCAAGAGCTGACCGTACAAATAATATTCTGCCATGTGGTGTGCAATATTAGGACTTGTATAGTGCGATAAAGCACTCTGGATAGCCGCTACTTTTGTATTAAACACTTCATTTAAGTTACTTAAATTCCCTACCATCATAAACTGATGTTTTTGAGAGTATCTTGCGATAAGCGTTGTCACAACTGATGTTCCAATCGCTCCACCAATATTTTTTAACAAATGTTGAACACCTGATGCGTTTGTCATTTGGTCATTTCTAAGAGTAACAACCGAAAGAGAAATCAAAGGTATCATTGCAAACCCCATTCCGCAGCCAAATATATAGTTAGGAATTGCAATATTCCAGCTTGAAATCTGCATATTCAAATCGCCAAGCATCATGCTTGCTATACCAATCAGGAGAAGTCCAAACATTGCAAGAATTCTATTGTCGACTTTGTTTGCAAGGCTTCCACAAATTCCTATTGAACTTAAAGCGCCTAGACCCCTTGGCATTATTGCAAGTCCACTTGTAAAGGCGCTATATCCGAGAAGCGTTTGCAAAAACTGAGGCAAAATTGCCATTGAAGCTAGCAAAACAGCTTGTATAATAATTTGAACAAAAGTCCCGATAGAATAATTTTTATCTTTAAAAATACTTATATCAATCAAGGATTCTTTGTTTGTAATCTGTGACCAGAAAAACAAAATAGCGGATACAACACAAAGAAAGCTCAGCCAGCATATCCAAGGTGCATTGAACCAATCAGCATTGTTACCTTTGTCAAGTACTACCTGCAAGGACACTAGCCAAAGCGTTAAGAAGAAGAAACCTTTCCCATCAATCTTAACATTTTCCTGTTTTCTAGCGTATGGTGGATCTTCAAGAAACTTTCTCGCCAAAAATACCGTCAATATTCCCACAGGAACATTAACAAAAAATATCCACGGCCAATCCAGATTGTCAGTAATCCACCCCCCAAAAACAGGTCCTATGATAGGCGCAAGAATAACAACAACACCAAATGCAGCCATTGCTTTTCCGCGCATTTTAACAGGAAAAGATTCAAGTAAAACAGCCTGAGAAACAGGAAGAAGACCTCCACCTCCAAGCCCCTGAACAATTCTTGCCAAAATCATTACATCCAGAGATTCTGAAATACCGCATAGAACTGAAGCTACGGTAAAAACAATCAAACTTCCTATAAAAAATGCTTTTCTGCCGACTAGTTTACAAAACCAATCTACAGCAGGGATCATAATTCCGCTTGCAACGAGATAACTGGTTAAAATCCACATGGATTCATCCCGGCTTGCAGAAAAAGTCCCTGCCATATGAGGTAAAGCAACATTTGCGATGGTTTCATCGAGCACAAACATAAATGCTGCAAGCATCGTAGGAATTGCCATTACCCAGGGATTTCGTTTAGGCTCCCATACTTCTTCATTAACTGCTGCAGTTGCCATTATTTTACTCTTACCTTTGGAACTACTGACATGCCTGAAACTACGTTATATTTAGATGTATCAATCGGTTCATCAAAAACTATTTTAACCGGTATTCTTTGTACAATTTTAACAAAAGAGCCAACTGCATTTTCAGGCGGGAACAAGCTAGATTTAGCGCCTGATGCCCTTTGAATACTATCGATTTTTCCTTTAAATACAACATTTGGATAAGCATCGATAACTATATCAACGGATTGACCTATTTTCATTTCGCCGACTTGATTTTCTTTAAAGTTTGCAACTACCCAAACATCATCTGGGACAAGAGCAAAAAGAGGTTGACCTACTTGAAGATAAGCACCCTTTTCGAGTTTTTTATTTGTAACACTTCCTGATTGAGGAGCATATATCTTTGTATAACTTAAATTAAGCTCTGCCTGATCTCTTAAGGCTTTTAGTGATTTTAAATCAGCATCTGCAACTTTATCTTTTGCTTTAGACAAGATTGCTTGTTCAGCTGTTTCTTGTTTAGCTTTTACATTATCAAATTTTGTTTGAGCTGCATCTAAAACCTGTTTTGAAACAGCGCCTGTTTCAAAAAGATTTTTGTATCTTTCAAGGTCTTTTCTTGCAAGTTCAATTTCTGAATTTACAGCTTTTAAATTTGCCTGAGCAACATTTTGGTTTAGTAGAGATTTCTCATAATTTGCCTCAGCTTGCTCAAATTTAACTTTGTAATCAGAATCATCAATTTTTGCAATCAATTGACCTTCTTTTATTCTTTGGTTATCTTCAACATAAACTCCGACAACCTGACCTGAAACCTTAGGTGCAACTTGCACCATATGGCTTTCAATGTAAGCATCATCTGTTGTTTGATAGTTCATTGAATCAACTATAAAGTATCCTGCAAAACAAGCTGCAATAATACCTATAAAAAGTGCAATTTTTCTCTTTACACCTTTAGATTTTTCTTGTGTTATATCTGTTTCGGACATGTTATTCTCCCTCTGTGAATTGTTTATATCTGTATCTCAGCTATTTTACTAATTTTCTTTACGCATCCTTTTAGCATATCAATCATTTTTTGTTCTTCTTTTTCATCGACTAATGCGCTTATTTTATGAAAAGAAGGTTGAAGACATTTCACAATATCTTCTCTTAAATCCTCACCTTTTTTAGTCATCTCTAGTCTTTTTACGAGGCGATTGTTTTTTGTGTCGATAACTATTTTTATCAATCCCAATTCTTCAAGCGAACTTGCTATTCTACCTGTTGTTGCTCTATCTTTGAGTATAAGTTTAGCAAGATCCCTCTGGCATATCTGGTTATTAGATGCAATAACATCAAGTGCAATAAACTCTTCAAACGATATGTCATCTGTAATATTTTCAAAAAGCTGCTCCGCAAAGACTTTAATGTACCTTGCAGCCAGTCTTATGTGGTAATATAAACTTTCTGTATATGATTGCTTCATCTGTATTTTCCATTCTTATTTCTATTCTTCTTTGAGGTTGTATTTGATACATGTTGTGAAAAAAACATGTTGCTTTTACAACATTAGTATGTTAGCATAATGCTAAAACAACTGTCAAGCAAAGTGAGATTTTAAAATGAAAAAGACGAAACTAATAACAACTGCTCTTATTTTCAGTATAAGTTTTATGAATATTAGCCCGCTATTTGCTTTTGCAGCAAAAACGGCAAAAACAGACAAAAAAGTAACACAACAAAATGCATTGAAAGCTAATGTTGTAAGCTATATCAATATGGACTGGTGGAATGTTTATAATGATGAATACTTATCAGACTATATAATGAAAGCCTTGGATAAAAATCAAGATCTTAAGATTGCGTCACTCAACGTTGAAGAAGCAAGACAGAATGTAAAAATAGGATTATCAAACGAACTTCCATCACTTTCTATTGGAGTTTCTCCATTACTTTATAAAATGCCAGGAGTCAGCAATACTGATGGATTGTTCTCTGTTCCTTTGATTGCAAGTTATGAAGCAGATATTTTTCTAAAAAATCACGACAAAACTAAAAGCTCAAAAAAACTATATGAAGCAACCCAGTTAAAGGAAAAAGCCACATATATTGCGGTTATTTCAAGTGTTGGCGCTACATACTATAACCTCGTAAAAATAGATAAATTAATTGATATTCAAGAACAGATAATAAATGACAGAAAACAAATTTTTGATCTTATGAAACAAAGCAACAAGGAAGGAATTGTTTCTACTTCTGATCTTGTTAAAGCAGAAAAAGCATACGTTGCTTCAACATCTGACCTTATAGAACTAAAAAAAGCAAGAGAAATAATGCTAAATTCACTTGCCGTTTTAACCGGCGACAGCCCTGAAAATTCACATAGTTTTAAACGAATAAACTATGACAAACTTGTTTATACAAGAAACATACCTGAATCAATTCCATCAAGCATTATCGAAAACAGACCCGACTACTTAGCAGCCGAAAAAATGGTTGAAAAAGCAGGAATTGATGTCAGAGTGGCAAAAAAAGAATTTCTGCCAACAATAAATATAATTGGACTTTTAGGATTTAACGCAGGCGGCTCTTATTCTGCAATGAACTGGAAAAATTCTTTAGCTCTTCTTGCAGGCTCTGCAATGCTTCCGATATTTACCGGAGGAAAAAGAATTGCAAACCTTAAAATTATGAAAACAAGATATGAACAAGTGCTTCAAAACTATTACAAAACTAATCTTACAGCAATTCAAGAAGTAAACGACAGCTTAAGCAACGTAAAACTTGATAATGAAAAATTTGAGAAAAATTTAAAGACCCTTCAAATGGAACAAAAAGATTTTAAATATACAGAAGCAAAATATAACCAAGGAACAATTTCTTATTTAGATTTACTTCAGCATAAAGAAAATTTACTTGATATGCAAAAGATGGTTGTATCAAGCAAAACCAACTGTTTAATAAGTCAGATAAGTTTATATAAAGCTGTTGCAGGCGAAAACCTATAATAAGCTAACTGTTCAATATCTTGTTGAGCTTTGCGGAACTAAAATCTAAGTTTGCGCTCATATGACAAACCGCGTAATATGTAGGGTCAAAAAGCGGTTTTTTAAGCTGCAAAAGGTTAGAAAGAAATGTTGAAATGCTTCCTATCATTTTTCCTAGCCACAAAGGAAGATTTAAAAACAGAACCTTTTTTTTAGGAAAATTCTTTTTTAGAACTTCTCTATAATATTCATCAATTGAAATACGCTTATCATCAATTATATTAATTGCCTGGCCATTATATTCATCAGTTTCAGATAGCTTTACAACGCAGTCAGCCAAACGCTCTACGCAAGCTAAAGGCCAGCGGTTTTTACCCTTCCATTTACCGAAATGAAAAATAAAAGGAGAAGATTTTAAAAAATCCAAGAACCTTTTTTCAAGAGTCAAATCTCCACAGCCAAAAACTGCTCCGGGACGAATTATCACATATTTTGACTGGTCTAAGTTTTCCTCGAGCCATTTTTCTGACAGAATTTTATATTTCGGATAAGGATTTATTGGATGCTGTTCGAAAGGAAGTTCTTCTTCAGTTTCGCAGTTAAAATCATGTATTCCGTAAACATCAGTTGAAGAAATATAGATAATTTTTTCAGTCGGAATTTTTGCAAGATATTTTATAGGCTCAAAATTAACTTTCCTAAAAAGTTCTTCGCTGCCAATATCTGAGGAAATAGCTGCCGCATGAACCAGAATCTGAGGTTTAAAATCGAGTAATGCCCACAAAACAGATCTTCTTGATTTAATATCAGCTTTAATAACCTTTGCACCAATATTCTTAAGCTCTTCGGGATAATTTTCGTGAATCATAGCACAAACTTTAAACCCTTTTTTCAAAAAGCTTTTTACGATATTTAGACCAATAAAACCTCCGGCTCCAGTAACTAGAACCGTTTTCTTATTTAATGACTCCATATTTTTTGCCCATTTCAGCTAAAATATCAACTGCTGCATCAATTTGTTCATAAGACAAATCTTTCATTGAGCAAAGCCTTAATCTACACTCTTTGCGCCTTACAGCAGGATAAGTAACTATATTTACATACAAACCATTTTGCCTCAGATCAGAATACATCTGAAACAAAACCGTTTCATCATAAATCATAACAGGCACAATAGCAGACTGAGAATGGCCGATATCAAAACCTTCTTCAATAAGTCTTGATTTTAAATATTCTGTTTTTTGCATAAGCTCATCGCGTCCTGCTAAATCAGCCTCAAGAAGTTTAAAAACCTCGTTTAAGCCTGCTGCAACGGGTGCAGGAAGTGCCGTTGAAAAGAAATAAGTTCTTGCATAAAGCCTCAGATACTGCACAATTTCTCTTGAAGCAGCGCAATATCCCCCAAGCCCACCAGGGCCTTTGCTAAGCATACCTACATGAAGATCGACTTTATCCATAAGCCCGTAGTGTTCGGCTGTTCCTTTACCAGTAGGACCTACAACACCCACCCCATGGGCATCATCAACCATTACACGTGCATTATATTTTTGTGCCAATTCTACTATTTTATCCAGTTTAGCCATATCTCCGTCCATAGAGAAAACGCCATCTGTTATTATTAATCTGCCTGTTTGAGTATCTGGAATTTTAGATAAAATTCTTTCCAAATATTTCATATCAGCATGTGGATAAACCTTTATATCAGCACCTGAAAGCCTACATCCATCAAATATCGAGGCGTGGTTGGCGCTATCATTGATAATAACATCGCCTGGTCCGCACAAAGCAGAAACTATTCCGACATTAGCTGCATATCCTCCAGGGAAAACAATACAATCTTCAACTCCATAGAATTTTGCAATTCTATCTTCAAGTTCTCTATGTATATCAGTAATCCCGGCATAATTAGACACAGCGCCCATTCCATAGCCATACTTTTCAAGAGCTTCCCTTGCTGCTTCCATAACCTGAGGATGTGTGGACAAATTCAGGTAAGAATTGGAGCCTAACATTATTACAGGATGGATTTTACCATCTTTTTCTCTTATTTCTGAATCAGGCCTGACCTTGTTCATCGTAACCATACCAAGGGCTTCATTACCCGTTAATATATCACTCGACAGGACGTCATCCAGTCGTTTTGTTTTGTCAAATAAGTCTTCACCAGCCAGCGTATCCGCAAAATTTTCGAACTTAATATTCATACTTGTTTTCGGGTCTAAGAACATAATATACTCCCCACTATATTTCGGTTACTGCACATTATATCCTCCATCATCGTGAATAATAATATAGAACATGCTATGCCCAAGTAGGTATGCAATCTAATTTAAAACTTCAAAAGAGTTTAAAATGACTATACAATTGAAATTTTGTAAAGAATAAGTATATGTATTAGCAAATTTTTTTTGCTCGGCACTTAAAACATAATAACTACAGAGAGAAAGAGAAATTATGATAAATAAATTGTGCGGTTTTCCAATATCATTTAGAGGCGCTTTTGAAGACAAAATGGCTTCAATTCCTGAACTTGATGAAAAATATACGACCCCCGAGCAGAGAGCTAAAACTGTCACAATATTAGGAAGTTCAAAACCAGCAGATGGAATTTTAAACGCAATGGATTTGTGCTCAAAACTTACTGCTGATTTAGTTCGAGGTGGATACAATATCCAAACAGGCTGTGGAGCTAACGGGATAATGGGGATGGCTTATAACGCTGCAAAAGAAAATTCAACAAGAGATATTGAAACAGGCAAACCCAAACAAAATATTGCAATAATAATGCAGCCGGCATGGGGAGATGAAGACCTTGACAACTGCACCCCGATAGGCAAAGCAACCTCTGAAAACGAAAGACTTACAAAATTCAGAAAAACATCTGATACCTTTGTTGTTTTCCCTGGTAGCGCCACTACTATTGAAGAAACCGCATTATTAATACAGCAGAACGAATATTCTCGCAAAGACACCCCTCTTAAAAAAATAATATTGGTGGGGAATGAATTTTTCAGCGGATTAAAACAACAATATCAAAAACTTTTCGATTCAAAACTCTTAAAACACTCTCCTGATGAGCTGTTTACCGTTTTAGACTCTGAAGAAGAAATCTTACAAGAAATTTCAGAAAAATAAATAATTCTTAGCTTTTGACGAAATGAACTCAAAAATAATAAAAAAAGACTTGTTGCTTAAATAACATTATTTTTAATTTATTGATAGATGTTTATTTTCATGCTAAATATTTAAAAAATTCTTTAATGGAGTTGGTTGTGAAAGAGATTGATATTAATAATAATTCTAGAATTGATGTTTTTGATACCTTAAAAGGAATTGGTATAATTTTTGTAATCCTAGGACATTATTCTTTTGATAGTTCTTTAATTAAATTTATCTATTCTTTCCATATGCCTTTATTTTTCCTAATAAGTGGTTGCTTATATTCTACAAAGATTGAGCTTTCTTTTACAAAAACTGTAAAAAAATTATTTTTTAAAATAATAATACCTTACGTGTTATTCGTCCTTATATCTCTTTTGGTATGTCATGAACACGGGGATTTAATCAAACGTCTTTTTTATATTCGAGCAATGGGGCCTAATGAAGCCTTGTGGTTTTTACCATTATATGTAATTGTAGTATCAACTTTTGTAGCCATTTTGCAATTCTTAAAAAAATATATTTTGATAGATTATGCAATATATCTATTATGTGTAGTAAGTATAATGATAACTCCCAAATTTCAGCAAATATTTCCTGATGCTTGTATATTAATGTTAGGAGTTTTGCCAGTGGCAGTGGCCTTCATGTGTATTGGCTATGAATTTTATAAAAATAAGACATTTTTATATAGAAATGATAGTTTTGTTTCTTTTATCCTTTTTGGTATAGGTATAATTATTTTGGCATATGCTCCTATAGCAAATATTGCAAATATTAATTCTTATTTATATTTTCCTTGCGCCTTATGTTTTTGTTATCCCCTTTATCATGTTGCAAATAATATTAAATCAAAATTCCTTATATTTGTTGGTAAAAATTCAATCCTATATTTAGGTTTACATTCTTTAATTGCTGATATTTGCAATAAACAACAATACATTTATTGGTTTAGCGAACATTTCGACGGATTAATGTTATGGATCTTGAAAATTATAATTATTACAGCCCTTACCACTGTTATTATTTATTGCTGTAATTACTTTATTATTAAAATAAATAGAATAGTATCTAAACTTTTAAATAAGAATTTGTTAAAGAATGGTTTGTAAGTTTCTAGGATAAGGTAAATTTTACCCACCAAAATAAAAACAAAAAGAGCTCCAATTGGAACTCTTTTTATGGTGGAGCAAAAGCTACAAAACTCGAACTTTTTATCGTGTATAAAAGAAATATTTTCAGCGTTAAAAGATTCCGAAACAGTTTTACTTTTAGAGAAATTTAAAATTTTAAAAATGAGTGCATAAATATTATGTTAAAATTAAATTATAATTATTTATGAGGTCTTATGAATAAAAAATATGCTGGATTTATGAAATTTGGCAAAAAAGAACACATGCAAGAATTTTATTCAAAGGGTGAACTATATCTAAATACTTTTAAATACTTTGAAGCGTTAGAAAATTGTGGAGATGGTCGGGCAGATAAAAATGAATATTCAAAAAGGCATTATTCTGGTGACGGAATTATCGGACATACATTTACTTTTTCATCCGGAGATAAAACACTCACATTTAAAGGTGGAGTTGAGGTAAAGAGTATTACTGAAAAAGAAGAGAACATAAATAAATACACTCATTTATATTGTTTATCTGCAATCGATGTCGATTGGTCAATCAAAAATAATTTAATAATTAATCCTAAAAATTTTGCCCCGCAAAAAGATTACGTGGTCTTCATTCATAAGCCTGATGAGTTTTACAAGAAATTGTATAAAACATTGACGAAGGTTAAAAGATTAAAAAAGAATTTTAGACTTGATTATATTGAATATGTAGACCCATTAAAATATTCTGGGGATATGGGTTGTTTTAAGAAATTTAATGAATATGAATATCAAAATGAATACAGATTGGCAATAAAATTTTTGAATTATGAACCCCAACGAATATACATAGGGTCTCTTGTTAATGTCGCCTACCCTCCAATGACAAAAGATGATTTTTATAAATTAGAAATTGGTCTTGGAAGCCATATTATAAAAGCATAATCATTTTAAAGGTGTTATATTCTTCCATTCTCTTTTTTTAATAAAAAAGAAAGGAATAAGTTATGACAAAAAAAGAAACTAAAACAGTAATTATTTTTGATGATGAAGATTATTCCCCTGAGGAATGTTCTTATTTGTATGGAAGATTTTTCCATGCGTTATCAAAATTAGCAAAAAAAGAAATCCCTGAAAAGCTTATACAAAAGGTGTTTCCACCTGAAATGTTCAAAAATGAGAAATAAGCAAATGTTCGAACTTCGGGAATTGAATGTTATGTTTGAGTTATAGCGATTTGTGTTAATGTTTTTAGAAAAGGTGTCAGCCCGAAAACGCAGAACTCGAAAGAATTAGACACTAAAAAAGAGCCTTTACGGCTCTTTTTATAAATGGTGGTGTGAAAGAGGCGAAACTCGAACTTTTAGTAAGTAGTTTAATCGCCAAATTTAAGACTTCGAAAGTAATTACAGCATTTTTGGAAGTAAATACCTACCTAAAAAAATATGCTTGATAATTTACTCTCCAATTATTTTGGAATCATAATTGATTTTATTAGCCAACTCTTCGCAGCGTTTTTTTGCATTGTTATAAGTTTGAGCTCCCTTCGTAAAAAGGGCAATTAATCTATAATCTTCTATCTCTTCTTTGTTAAATCTAATAAATGTTTCTTCAACTATGCCTTTTTTGGCACTATTAAAACTTGAAATCATATTGTTTATTTGATTTAGCTTTTTTAGTTTTAGTAAAAGATTATCTGTAAAGTCTATTGAATTAAACCCAGCAAGTAACATTAACAACTTTATTAACCGCTTATTAGCTTTAAATATTTTAACTGAATCTAATTGGATTATTAAATTTAGATTTTCTATCATTTTTATGGTTTTATATAATGCATCACCTTGTAATTCTTCTTTTTTCTCCGCAACGTAATTTTGTATATCCTTATCGGTCGTACCAAAGCTAATTTTGTCATCAAATAGTCCAATTATACTATAAAACAGTTTATCAAATTCTTTTCGATTGTCAGAATATCCAAGAATTTCAAGCAATTTTTCTTTATTAGTTATTTTTAATAAATATTTTTCTAAGGTTGTTGATGGCATAGAGTTTATTATTTCGCCAGCTCTTAATATTTCCTGATTCTGCAAAAAATTAAAATATTCGGTAATTTCTTCCTCTGACGAGTTCGAAATACTCATTATCGCAAGAGGATATGCAACTATATTGTCACAAACATCCTGAGGGAAATCCGAGTACTTTAAGGTAAACCCACTTTTATTATTCAACTTTTTAAGCAGTTTTTCACTCTTTGTGTCTTTCAACCTAAGATTTTCAATAGTGTCTTTGATTTCAGCCACTATTTTTCTAGATATTTCACCCTTTATGTGATAATTATCTGTTACAAAATCCCTTATAGTCGTAAGGCGCTGTTGACCGTCAACAACTTCAGAAGAAGCTCCTTTTACATTTTTTTCATTTAATTCCCTCAGGCTTATACTTCCAATAGGATAGCCTTTTATCAAACTATAAATTAACTTGTTTTTAAAATCATTGCTCCAAACAAATTGTCTTTGGTATGGAGGCTGTAAGTCTAACCCACCGTTAGAAATATTTCTTATGTCATTCAAAATCGTTAATAAAGGTTTTGTCGCTGGGGAAAATTGCATTTTTTTTGCCATAGCCATGCTCCTATCAATAATACTACAAGAATAATTGTTGCAGATTCTATAAATTTTGTCAATATATATTTTTATAGAATCAACAAATAATTTAAGATAATATCCCAATTTTCTGCAATAATTATTATAGATTCTAAAAAAACACAATTATGTTTCAATAATTTTTATTATTGATTCTTGCAAAAAATGACAACATTAACTAATTATAGTTAATCATTAAAATTAAATTATGAATAAACCTCCTAAATATGAAATCAAATTTGACAGAATTAAGTACACTCCTGAAGAAACAAAGCGATGAGAGACTGTCTCGCTCACTCGCATTAAACGGCGTTTCGGCCGAAAGCTCAACGCTTCCGCCCTCCAGCCTCTGCTCGTTCACGCTCGAACTTACACAAAGCTTCGCTTTGTAGTTCTCGTTCTCTAACTGGGCAATAAAAAAAGAAGATAACAAATGTCATCTTCTTTTTTATGGTGGTGTGAAAGAGGCGAAACTCGAACTTTTAGTAAGTAATTTGATCGCCAAATTCAAGGCCCCGAGTGTAAATGCGGCATTTTTTGAAATAAATCATTATTTAAGAAAACAAAATGTTGATTAATGAACAGCAAATTAATTTTTTATTTTTAATATAATATAACTATGAGTCATAATGAATTAGAAAAATTATATAAATTAACCAATCTCCAAGCCGTTACAGCTGATGATGCCGATTTGCTAGATTTTTTTAAGACTCAAATTGATAATAAATCTTTTGAAATATGCATCCCTGACCCCCCAGACATAAAACTATCAAATAAAATAGGTTTAGAGCATACAGAAATCTCCTTTTTTGAAGAAACTGAAAAATATGGAGATAAATATAAATTTAGTAAAAAATATATTTTCAGTGAAAAATATTTAATTAATATTCATGATTATGTCCAGATAGAATCTGTTGATATCAAAAGATTTTTTGATTATTTGGACTATAATCATTCAAAGCATTTTGAAGAAAATATTATTAAATCAATTGAAGTAAAACATAAAAAGATGATTAAATCGCAAGTTGATTTTGAAACTTTAGGGTTATGGATTGAAACCCCTGAATTTATTCATATTGAAAAAATTAATGATTTATTATCACAAGATAAATTTAAAGAAACATTATTAAACTCCATTTTTGATTTTTATATGATAGGAAATAAATTTCAATGTGTATTATTAAAAAAAGAAAATGTTAAAAATATTTTTCCTGTTTCAGAGGTAAAATATAATTTTATTTCTGAAATTGGTTTTTCAAGATTACGGATATTGAATGATTGCAGATTGCTTCAACCTACTGAATTGCATACTGGAGTATATGAGCTGAGAAAAAATATAAATTATGTTTATCAAAATAAAATGCAAATACAAACAGATGAATTATCCCCTCAAGAGGAAATTAAGCTTTTTATTGAAGATATAGAAGCTAAAATAAGTAGTTACAAAATAAATAGTAATCAAATTATGTTAGAATATGAAATCCAAAATATTAAAGTGAATGAAGTATTCAATTTGCAAATGGATATTATAGTGTCTTCTGAGACGCATATGATAATGCCTGTTAAAAAAAATGAAACAATAGACGTTGTCAAACCTGCTCAAATTAGTGATAGCAATAATCAAAAAGTATTAACTGGAACTTTAAGAATAATTATTCGCAAGGGTAATACTATTTCTATCTATACTTACATATCAAAGCCTCATAAACATAATGTACAATTTATTCCAAAATAGAAGTAACTTTTATATGTTTTTAATAGTTGAAAAATAAAAATTTATCATTAATTCATATTTATGAACAAACCTCCAAAATATGAAATTAAATTTGACGGAGTCAAGTATACTCCCGAAGAAACAAAACAAGCTTATCTTGATTTGTTTAAAGTGTTACAAAGAATCCAGCTAAGACAAATTCAAGAATCAAAAGACATTGTAAAAGAAGAAAAAGCAGAAGTCATCGTAGAAGCTATAAAAAAGCAAAAAGAAATTTATGATGTATTTGATGAATATTTCGATACAATTTTAGCCGGACTTAAAGAAAGTAATAAGCGAAAAAAGCCCAAAAAGAAAGACAAAGACTAAGTTTTTGACACCAAAAGAAACTCGAACTTCTAAAACCCTTACTATTATTGATTTTCTCAAAAACTGCTCAAAAATTCAAAATACCGTTCGAACTTACTAGGAGCGGAAAGCCAGTAATTATATAATAAAAAACCGACTCATAAGAATCGGTTTTTTATGGTGGGCCCGGAGAGACTCGAACTCTCACACATTGCTGCGCTAGATCCTAAGTCTAGTGCGTCTACCAATTTCGCCACAGGCCCATGTTTATAGCATTTCTTATTCTGTGCGAAATTTATTCTTACAATTTAACTTAAGCATAACGCTTCGTCAAGTAGTTTTAACCTCTATTTCAAAAAATCTGTCCCAAGGAAAACCATACTCAACTTCTTTAAAATCGCTCTCTAAGAAGGTATTTATTCTGTCTTCATATTTTTTCATTTTTGATTGTGTAATTTTTATATCAGGTTTTTCAATTTCTTTTTTTAGCTCTTGTCTAACGTTTGCCTGATAAACCCAATCGTCCATAAATCTTACAAATTGAAGTTTTTTAAAAGCTGTTTCATTAGGATTTGTTGCCAATAGCTTGATTATTGCAGCGCAAATCCCGCTTCCCAAGGTATTTCCTGTTGTATTCCAAGCAGAATACCCGTAAAAATTTGAAAGATTAGGATTGTGAAGTAAAAACTTCTCTACAAAAAGGTTATCTCCGCCATTTGCATTCAAAATATCTGCTATAAAATATGGCGATTCAGGCAATTGAAGCTCTTTTGAAAATCCTTTTTCAAACACGCCCATAACTATTTCGCCTTGCTGCTCGACAAAATTATTTACAACCAAAGTCAAATCAGCCTTATCCTTATCCGATAAAACTCCACCAGCAAGTTCAATCTGAGATTTAACAGACTCAAAAACAGATATATCCTCATATTTTGAGATTTTATCTGTAGTATCAGGGCTTAAAAATTCAGGGTAAATCTGCACTTTTCTGGATTTAAAATCCGAATACGCCCTTGAAAGAAGGGTTAAAGGGATTTCGTCCGCTCCAGTTTTAACAAGCGCGTTAACCCCTAAATGATTTATGTCATTTTGCAAAAATTCTGCTTCTTTTACATTTAAACCGTACTCGGCGCAATCATCCTTGGAATAAACAAGAGTATCAATAATTTTAGACCCCGCCCATTCCAGATATTCTTTGTTTACAAGGTAGTTTCTATTTCTGGTTGCAAGATAATCTTCTAGAATTTCTTCAGGAATCCTGAGTTCATTACACTTACACTTGTTTGCACACTCTGACTCTCGTGTTTTTTCAGATTTATGCAAGTTAAAAGAATACTCAAAAATCATTTTTCCATATTTTGACCAGTATTCTTTTTCTTCTTCATTAACGTTATTATTAGAAATCCTCATAATACTAGAAAAAGCATACACTTTCGCTTTTTTTTCACTCAAAATCAATTTGAGTTTATTAATTCTGTTCAAGATTTCAGACGAATTTTCATTTCCTCTTCTTGAGCTTACTAGCCCGCCATAAGCAATTGTATCAAGCGAAACAACAACTGCATCAATATTATTTTGTTCCTTTAGCCAATTCAATATGCCTTCAATGTCTGCTTTATTTTTTAAATCCCCAAGAAGTTTTCTCTCGGGGAGAATAAGCTCAAGTTCAGGATCAATTGCAGCTATATCAAGTGGAAGAGTATAACAAACAGGTCTATTATCAATCGGTATAAGCGCTATCTTCATTTTAAATCCTCTATTCCATATTTTGCTAGCATTTCTGAAGTTTCAACTTTTATATTCGAAGAAATTATATCAAGAAGCGTGCAAAATTCCTTTTTAAACGACTGTGGTTGAATAACCTTACAATTCTGTCCATATCTTAAAAGTCTATTCAACAGTATGTCTTTATCTTCTGACGTATTTACCACTGTTATTGAATTTTCGCCGTAGTCAATAATCTTTTCTCCGCTTTTGATACGATAAGACTTAGAAAGTGGCGCTTTTAGCTCAAATACAATATTATTTAACAGCGAGAAGTTGATAGCCCTTTGCGGCAATTGTTCGATTCTAAGGATATTATCAAGTATAAGTTTTTGATTTTGCAATGTTTTAGGATTATAAACCATAAAATAAACTGTATTACCTTCGTAGACAACCTCTTTAGGCTCAACGTAGAATATTTCTGTTTCTCTTTTTGTCCTACTCATGTATGCAACTTTTAATTTTTGTCCCTCGATACAATATTTCTCACAATGAGCCAGAAGCTCCCTGTTATAAAAATTATGCAAATTAATTGTTAGATTTTCTTGCTTGATTTTTTTATATAACTCAAGCGATTCTTTTGAAAAACTTCTCTGAATTTCTGAACATATCTTATAGCATCTTTCTTCAAAACAGTTTTTTCCCAATCTGCTTACAAAAAGTTCAATATAACATAAAGTTCTAACCTCTTTTTCTGTAAGATTGACTTCAACAGGCATTTTAGCCAGATAATAATTGCCGGTCTTTTTTTCTCTTGCAACTTCTATACCCCAAAGCCCAAGTGTATTAAAATACTTTAGAAGAGTTTCTTTTGCATAAATATTCTCAACACCATCATTACTTTCAATAATTTTAATAAGCTGATTACTTGAAAGAGAAGATGAAATAAGTGCTTTAAGAATTTCAAGCACCCTGAGCCCTGTATCGTTTCTTTTTAAACTATTCTTCATTGACAGTACTCCTGAGATATAAGTTTTATCTTGTCAAGAACCTTTTGCTTATATGATTCTGGCGATATTACAAAGAAATCACGCCCAAATGATAACAAACGCTGAAGCATATAAAATTCAGAATAAGCAACTGCTTCAACTACTATTATTTTATCCGTCTTCTTTATAATCCGTTCTTTTTCATACAGCTGAAAGGACAGAACAGAATCCCCGACAACTGCATACTTTACCATCATTGGATTAGTTTCAAATTGCTGAACATTGTTGTTATGAACCTTTTTATACCCTTTAATTTTATCTAGCCTTAAATAGCTGTAATCATCATATTTATGGGAATAGCACCATAAATAAAGAGCATCTTTATCTTTAAATATTTTGTTTATAACAACTCTTAAATCACAAAGACCACTTTTAGAAGAATCATATGATAAGATAACTTCTTGGTTAAAAGACGAAGGTTTCGCGAGAAACTCTAATATATTTTTATCAATATTACTAAAAGTGGCAGAATTTTTTAGTCTTAAAACATTTTGTTCAGAAAGAACCTTAGATAAAACATTATCGTAAAAGTCATTTATATCAAAACACAAGTCCCAATCTGTGAACATGGAAATATTTTTTCGTACACAATTTAAAACTTCAATTTCATCATCAGAAAAGTTAAAACAAAATGGATGAGAAAGAAGATTATATGTATAATTATTACCCCTAGTTGGCCTTGAAATCTTACAACCTGAGAGTTTAAGAGTATTTATAGTAACTCTAACTGTATCAATAGAAACAGATTTACGAGTAAGAGGATTTTCTTTAAGCTCTTTTATGAGTTCATCTCTTGTATGAGGTTTTGACATGAGTAATGCTAGGATGAATAAAGCCCTATAGGCTGTTAGGCTTATATTAATTTCATTTTTAAGCGACGAATTAGTATTTATGCTTAGCATAATGCCTCTTCCTACATCTCCTATTATAAGCTATTTTTCAGAAAAAAACATAATTCTTTAACATTTAAAAACAATGTATAAAAATTAAACAATCAAATCAAAAGCTTATGATACAATATTTACAAGGGAGATAAAATTAATTATGGAAGAACAAAAAATTATAGTAACACTTTCTGGTTGCGATAAAGTAGGTATTGTTGCCGAATTAACAGCAGCACTTGCAAAATACAATGTAAATATAGAAGATATCAAACAAACTATCATGCAAGATTATTTCGTCATGTTTTTGCTTGGTGATATCTCTAAATCAAAATATTCTTTTAATGAAATAAAAGAAGGTTTACTTGAGTTAGGCGAAAAACTTGGAATGGAACTCTGGGTTCAAAAGAAGCAAATCTTTGATAAAATGCATACAATATAAAAACTAGAAAATAGGACACAAGATGACTTTTATACAATCAGAATCAATACTTGAAACAATAAATATGATTAAGGTTCAAAATCTTGATATTAGAACCGTAACTCTTTCGTTGAGTCTTAGAGACTGCTGCGGAGAAGATGTAAAAAAAGTCGGCGACAAAATATATGACAAAATTCTAAGGTATGCAAAAAATCTAAGCTCTTATGCTCAAGAAATTGAAGATGAATATTCAATACCGATAGTAAACAAAAGAATTGCAATAACTCCGATTTCTCTAATTGGAGAGTCCTGCACAAACTGCGATTATGTTTATCTTGCAAAAATATTAGATAAAGCAGCAGAAGAAGTAGGTGTGGATTTCATTGGCGGTTTCAGCGCACTAGTTGAAAAAGGTTCAACAAAAGGCGACATTATGCTTATGAATTCAATACCTGAAGCTCTTGCTTCAACAAAAAAAATATGTTCTTCAATAAACCTTGCCTCTTCAAAAGCAGGCATAAATATGCATGCAGTTTTAAAAATGGCTGAAATAATAAAAGAATCAGCAAAACTCACAGCACAAGAAGACGGAATAGGTGCAGCAAAACTTGTATGCTTCTGCAACTCTCCTAACGATAATCCTTTTATGGCAGGAGCTTTTCACGGAATAGGAGAGCCTGAATGCGCATTAAATATTGGCGTTTCAGGACCAGGCGTTGTTAGAGCAGCAGTAGACGCTCTTCCTAAGGATGCTGATTTAAGTGAAGTTGCAAATAAAATTAAAAAAATTGCATTTAAAATAACCTCAACGGGCGAACTTATAGGAAGAGAAATGGCCGAAAAACTGGGCATTCCTTTTGGTGTAATTGATTTATCCCTTGCCCCAACTCCTGCAATAGGAGATAGCGTTGCGGGAATTTTTCAGGCAATGGGGCTTGAACACGCAGGCGCCCATGGAACAACAGCAGCTTTAGCAATGCTTAACGATGCTGTTAAAAAAGGCGGTATAATGGCAAGCTCACACGTTGGAGGTCTTTCTGGTGCTTTTATTCCAGTATCTGAAGATGCCGGAATGATTGAAGCGGCAAAAAATGGTTATTTAACCTTTGATAAACTTGAAGCAATGACTTCTGTTTGTTCTGTAGGTCTTGATATGATTGCAATTCCAGGAGATACCCCGACAGACACAATAGCAGGTATAATAGCAGATGAAATGGCAATCGGGATGATAAATAAAAAAACCACAGCAGTGAGAGTAATCCCTGTACCAGGCAAAAAAGTTGGCGATTATGCAGTTTACGGAGGACTATTGGGCGAAGCTCCAATCATGCCTGTAAACAACCTATCTTCAACAGGTTTTGTAAGAAGAGCGGGAAGAATCCCTGCCCCTATTCACAGTTTAAACAATTAACAATAAAGGATTTTTGACGATGGTAAAAGAATGGAACGATTACTTTTTAGAAATTGCAAAAACATGCGCATCTCGCTCAAATTGTATTAGAGCGCAGGTTGGGGCTGTAATTGTAGGCGATGATAAAAAAATCAAAGCAACCGGATATAACGGAACACCCTCTAAAGTCATCTCTTGTATGGAAATAGGCAAATGTTACCGAATCGAAAACAACATTCCTTCAGGTACGATGTATGAGACTTGCAGAAGCATCCACGCAGAACAAAACGCCATTATTCAGGCAGGTCAAGATAGGTGCAAAGACGGAACGATGTACATCTTTGGGCATGATTTCATCTGTATTTTGTGCAAAAGATTTATTGTGCAAGCAGGTATAAAAGACGTTTATCTGAAAAAATCAGATATGTCCCCGATAAAATATGTTTCAGTTGAGGAAATAAGGCAAGAACTATCAAACGAACAGCTCGTAATAAAATAGATTAATTATCTAAAATAACTTCAAAAATAGGCTCAAAATCAAAACTTTTTGAGTCTGTTTTTTGTTTTACAGCTTCTAAATCAAAGTTAGAAAGTGACTCAACTGCAGTTTTTATCTTATCTTTTTCATTTAAATTTACATATGGGATTTGAAATTCATCAGCAAGTTTTTCAACTTTTGCATCATAGCTCAACGGCAACGTAGGAATTCCATATTTTAAAGAGAGAAGGCAAGCATGAAATCTCATTCCGATAAGAACATCAAGACACCTGAAAGATTCAATAATTTCCTGATTTTTAAGCCCTGAAAGCAGTGTTGTTTTTGTGTCTTTATTTAAAAGAGTAAGAAAATTTTGGAATTTCTTACATACAGCTAAATCTTGAGAATCCTGAAAAGAATATATGTAAATTTCTTTATCTGAATATTTTTCACTTACTTCTCTTGCAAGGGTATTAACAAAGTCATCAGTAAGAGTTTTCCAACTTCTTAGCTGAATACCCACTCTTCCTTTCGGATTTTTTTCAAGCAGATCAAGACTCCACAATGGATCATCAACAAGTCTTGGGTTAAGTCCCCAGCCTCTTAGCAAGAAAACGCTTTTCTCATCTCTTACACTCAAATATGATGAGTTTTTAAGCAAAATCTTTGTTAAAAATCTTGCGAAAGGATTGTTGATTGGACCAATACCTTGCGCAAAGATAACAACTTTTTTACCAAGAATAAGAGCAGTGAATATGACAAAAAGGTAGTAAAGAAGACTCTTTAAACTTGTCACGTCTTGTAAAAGGCTTCCGCCGCCTGAGATTAAAACATCAGTATTTAGTAAATTTACAAAAACTTTGGGAATATTAAAGGTTTTAATAGCTTTAACATCATAAAAAGAAGATGTTTTTTCAGGATTACTTGAAAAAACAGTAATTTCAACTTTATTTCCTAAAGATTTAAGATTTTGCACTAAAATGCTTAAGATCCCCTCATCTCCAAAGTTGTCAAAACCATAATATCCTGAAATACTAACTTTTTTAGTCATTTGCGCCCTTATATAAAGAATAGACTTTTTCTTTAGAAGGTATTGATTTTATAGCACCTATGTTATGAGCTTGCAATCCTGCAAGTATTGACGCAAGTTTTACTGCTTCAAACGGCGTCAAACCTGACGCTAAGCCGTGCAGAAAACCTCCATTAAAAGCATCCCCAGCACCTGTCGTATCAATAATATTTTCTGTTGTATGGTATTTTGTGAAAGTAACTTCACCTTGATAGCCCACATAATATCCTTTTTCAACAAATGTTTTTATGACTACAATAGAAATTCCTTTATCCCAAAGATGTTTCATAATCATATCAATAGAGGCCATCTCAAGTATTTTAGCTGAATCATTATTCAGATTTAAGAAAAGAATATCAATTAAACCATCAACTTCTTCAAAGGCTTCTTTAGCCTCTTCAGGTGACCAAATATGCTTGTTATAATTAGGGTCATAAGCTATTTGAACATTATTTTCTTTTGCAATTGTGAATGCTTTTTTCACTGTTTCTTTTGCAGATAAGGAAAGCGATTGTGTAAGCCCTGTTGTATAAATATAAGAGGCACTTTTAATATAATCTGCTGAAATATCATCAATAGAAAGTTTAGTCCCTGCTGTTTTTTTTCTGTAGCAAGCAAATTCTTTGTCTGCATTTTTGGGTCTAGCTATAAAGTAAACACCGTTAACGCCTTCAATTAATTTAACTTGAGAAACATCAAGTCCTTCAGATTGCCAACTATCTAAAAGAAAGTCTTTAAAACTGTCAGCTCCAACCTTTGAAATGTAGCCTACTTTAGAGCCCATTTTTAAGGCAGCAACAGCAGTAGTAATATTATCTCCGCCATAGTCTTTATCTAAAGATTTTGCATAAGTTAGGCTCTCATCGCAAGAAAGTTCGATGAGGCTTTCACCCAGTGTAATTATGTCTAATTTTTCTAACATTTCAATTCCTAATTTCTGCATTTAAGTTAACAGAAAATGAAAAATTGGTCAAATTTTAGTTAAAATTAACCAATTTTAATGAACAATCTTTCGGTTCATGCTCATTTTTAATAATAGCAAGTCTTTTTTTAACGTCCATTGAATTTTTTGAACGTGGTTTTAATTCTAAAAATTTCTTATAATACCTTACTGCAGAAATTTTCTCTCCCAATTTGTCATAACAAATTCCAATACCTAAATAAGCTCTATAATAATCAGGATTTATTTTAAGTATTTTTCTAAACACAACAGCAGATTCTTTATAGTCTTCCATATTCATATAAAGTGCAGCTTTTTGCGCATATGCTCTTATAAAAGAAGGCTGAGTTTCTATGATTTTTTGGTAAATCATAAGAGACATATCGGTTTCATCCGCCATTTCATGAGCTATTGCAAGCTGTATTTGGACCTCAAGATTGTTTGGATTTAGCTTTATAGAATTTACGAAAGCTTTTATAGCCTTACAAAATTCACCCTTAACAAGATGGCAAATTCCAAGTTCGTGATAGATATCTGCATCAAAACAAGAAAGTTCTTTAGCTTTTTTAAAGGCATCTATTGCTTTGTCATAGCATTTAAGGTGTTTATATGCTAAACCTAAACCATAATAAGACTTAGGGTTTTTTCTGTTAACCAAGATTGAGTTTAAATAAGATTTTACAGCATCTTTATGAAGATTTTTAAGCCTAAAAGTATCACCTGCAATGAAAAAATCATAGGCAACACCTGAAAGATGGCTGTTACTTTTAAATAAAAAGTCTTTTAAATCTTTGCTTTTACCTTCATACTTGATAACCAAGAAACTCTCTCCCGAAAATATATACAGTCCAGTAATTTTATTCTAAGGAAAGTCGGGTTTGAATGTATCAACCCTGAGATTAAACTTAAACAAAAAAAGATTGACCAATGGGTCAATCTTTCAAATTTATGTATAAAATTTTAATTACTTATGAAAATTAAGGTCTGATTCTATCCATAAGTCTTGGGAACGGAATTGTTTCTCTAACGTGGTGAAGCCCGCAAATCCAAGCAACCGTTCTTTCTATACCTAGTCCAAAACCTGCGTGAGGAACTGAGCCATATTTTCTTAAATCTAAATACCAATCAAAGACTTCTTCAGATAGTCCGTGTTCTTTAATTTTAGCTTTTAGTTTTTCAAGGTCAGATTCTCTTTCGCCGCCGCCTATCATCTCACCGTAACCTTCAGGCGCAATAACATCAACGCAAGCAGCCTTATCGCCTTCTTGTTTCATATAGAATGCTTTTATAGACATTGGATAATGGTGAATCATAACAGGTCTATCGAACTCTTCTGAAATAAGGGTTTCTTCGTCCCCGCCAAAATCTTCACCCCAAGGTGTATCATTTCCTTTTTTATGCAGGATTTCAATCGCCTCATCGTAAGTTATCCTTGGGAAAGGACGTTTTATATTATCAAGTTTTGAAATATCTCTTTCTAAAGTTTCAAGGTCTGCTCTATTGTGTTCAACAACCTGTCCTACAATATATTCAACAAATTCTTCAGCTAAATCCATATCATCATAAATGTCAGCAAAAGCAACTTCTGGTTCAACCATCCAAAATTCTGTTAAATGACGTCTGGTTTTTGATTTTTCAGCCCTAAAAGTTGGTCCAAAACAATATGCCTTGCCGACCGCCATAGCAGCTGCTTCCATATATAATTGTCCAGATTGGGTCAAATATGCTTTTTCGTCAAAATAATCAACTTCAAAAAGGTTTGTTGTTCCTTCGCAAGCGTTTGGCGTAAATATTGGAGCATCAACAAGCGTAAAACCTTTATTGTCAAAGAAATCACGAACTGATTTAATTATTCTGTGTCTTACATTTAAAATTGCTCTTTGTCTTAAAGAACGAAGCCACAGGTGCCTGTGTTCCATAAGAAAGTGTGTTCCGTGTTCTTTTGGCGTAATAGGATAGTCAACTGCTTCAGATATGATTTTAACATCTGTAGCATCAAGCTCATACCCAATTTTCGAACGGTCGTGCTTTTTAACTGTTCCTGTTACTTCAATAGAAGATTCTTGAGTAATTTTATCTGCTAAAGCAAAAACATCATCAGAAACATTTCCTTTAAAAACAACCGCTTGGATTTCTCCTGAGCCGTCTCTTATTTGAAGAAAATGAAGTTTACCGCTTGAACGCTTGTTGTAAAGCCAACCTTGGAGTTTTATCTCCTTGCCTTCATAGTTTTTGATTTCATCGATAAATATTTTTTTCATAAAATCGCCTTCCGTTAACACATATAAAATTTCACAAATCAATATTAACACAATTTTAAAGGCGAGTGTTATACTAAATTATAAAATCGGAAGAAAATATGGAAAAAGTTGAAGAAAATTACGCTGTAAATATAGAGAATGCAACAATTTTAATAAATAACAATGAGATTTTGCACAATATTTCTTTAAAAATCAAAGAAGGCGAAAAATATTTTATATTAGGCGCAAACGGGGCAGGAAAAACAACCCTTGTAAAACTTATACTTGGCTATTTATGGGCAAAGTATGATGCTAAATCCGAAGCAAAAGTTGAGGTTTTAGGAAACAAATTCGGAAGATGCGATATTAACAAGGTAAGAAAACAAATCGCCTGGGTAAGCCCGTTTATCCAAAAATACCTTCAACAAGGAAGCAGTGGAGTTGATACAATTTTATCAGGAAAAGAAGGTTTTTTAGGCTTTTTTAGGCACGCCTCTGAAGAAGAACTTGAAGAAGTAAAAAAACTTCTTACTTCACTTGATGCACTTCATCTTGCAAATAAAAAAATTCTTGAAATGTCATCTGGCGAACAAATGAAAATCCTTATTGCAAGAGCTTTATTCACAAAGCCAAAACTTATGATTTTAGATGAACCAAACGTGTTTTTAGACATTAAAGAACGTGAAAAATTCTTAAACATAATAGAAAAAATTGCTACTGAAAACCCTAATTTAACAATAATTTTTATCTCCCAAAGAATTGAAGACATTCTGCCGGTTTTTAATAAAGGCTTAATTCTAAAAGACGGGAAAATTGATACAACAGGCACAAGAAAAGAGATTTTAACAGAAGAAAATCTAAAAAACGTGTTCGGAGTCAATATAAAACTAATCGAAACTAAAGATTCAAGACTCTGGTGCGTGGTTGAAAAATAGTAACAAAATTGCCCGAACAATTTTCGTGGTAGCGAAAATTGAGAGTGGCGCCTACAAAAGGTGGGCAAGATGGCGGAAGCGATGAGCTTTCGACAGCATGCGACACTAGATTATATTAAGCCCCATTTAAAAATTTGTTTAAAAAATTTTATGTTTATGCAAAAATGTATGTAAGATGGCGAATAGCTATAAAATTAAGTATGTATAAGTAATAAAGGAAAACAAAAATGGCAAGACAGACCCCATTAGAAAGAGTGAGAAACATCGGTATTGCAGCTCACATCGATGCCGGAAAGACTACAACAACAGAACGTATTCTTTTCTATACCGGTAAAACTCATAAAATTGGTGAGGTTCACGATGGCGCAGCTGTAACAGACTTTATGGATCAAGAACGCGAACGCGGTATTACAATCCAATCTGCAGCAGTAACTGCCCACTGGAAAAACCACCAAGTAAACATTATTGATACCCCTGGCCACGTTGACTTCACAATCGAAGTTGAACGTTCATTACGTGTATTAGACGGCGTAGTTGCTGTATTCTGCGCAGTAGGCGGCGTTCAGTCTCAATCTGAAACAGTTTGGAGACAGGCTAACAGATACGAAGTACCTAGAATGGTATTCGTTAATAAAATGGATAGAACAGGTGCAAACTTCTACCGTGTCGTTGAACAAATTTCAAACAGACTAGGTGCAAATGCATTCCCTATCCAACTTCCAATCGGTGCTGAAGACCAATTTACAGGCTTAATTGACCTTATGACAATGAAAGCTGAAATCTATGCTAACGACCTTGGTACTGATATCAGAGAAGAAGATATCCCTGCTGATATGATTGAAAAAGCTCAAGAATACAGATCAGCAATGATTGAAAAACTTTCTGAAACAGATGATGACTTAATGATGAAGTTCATGGAAGGTGAAGAACCTACCGTTGAAGAACTTAAAGCAGCATTAAGAAAAGCTGTTTGCGATAACAAAGTTGTACCAGTTACTTGCGGTACAGCATTCAAAAATAAAGGTGTACAATTACTTCTTAACGCAGTAGTTGACTATATGCCATCTCCAATCGATGTAAAAGCTATCGAAGGTGAACTTGAAGACGGAGAAAAAACAGAAAGACATTCTTCAGATTCAGAACCTTTTGCAGCTTTAGCATTTAAAGTTATGACTGACCCTTACGTTGGACGTTTAACATTCATGAGAGTTTACTCAGGTGTACTTAAATCAGGTTCATACGTTCTAAACGCTACAAACGGTAAAAAAGAACGTATTTCAAGACTTGTTCAAATGTATGCTGATCAAAGAAATGAAATTTCAGAAGTATACGCTGGTGATATCTGTGCTGCTGTTGGTCTTAAAGATACAACAACAGGCGACACATTATGTGATGAAAAAGCACCGATTATCCTAGAAAAAATGGTATTCCCTGAACCGGTTATCGAAGTTGCTATTGAACCAAAAACAAAAGCTGACCAAGATAAAATGGGTATTGCGCTTCAAAAACTTGCTGAAGAAGATCCTTCATTCAGAGTTAAATCTGACGCTGAAACAGGTCAAACAATCATTGCAGGTATGGGCGAACTTCACTTGGATATCATCGTTGACCGTTTACTTAGAGAATTCAAAGTTGATGCAAACGTTGGTAAACCTCAAGTTGCTTACCGTGAAACAATCAGAGGAACAGCTGACCAAGACTCTAAATTCATCCGTCAATCAGGTGGTAAAGGTCAATACGGTCACGTTAAAATCCAAATCGAACCGGCTGAAGAAAATGCAGGTTTCGTATTTGAAAACAAAATCGTTGGTGGTGCTATTCCTAAAGAATACATCGAACCTGCAAGAAAAGGTATGGAAGAAGCGCTTGAAGGCGGTATCCTAGCAGGCTTCCCAATGATAGACGTTAAAGTTAGATTATATGACGGAACATACCACGAAGTCGACTCTTCAGAAATGGCGTTCAAAATCGCAGGTTCTATGGCGATTAAAGAAGGTGTTAAGAAAGCAAGACCTTGCATACTTGAACCTATGATGAAAGTTGAAATCGAAGTTCCTGAAGAAAATACAGGTGATATCATCGGTGATATTTCTTCTCGTCGTGGACGTGTTGAAGGTATGGAAATCATCGAAGGAACAGGAATCCAAAAAATCAACGCGATTGTCCCTCTTGCTGAAATGTTCGGTTATGCAACTGACATAAGATCAAAAACTCAAGGTAGAGGTACTTTCTCAATGGAATTCAAATGCTACGAGCAAGTTCCTAAGAACATTGAAGATGAAATCATTGCTAAATCTGGTGCAACTCGTTCATAGAGTAACCAAGATTATACAAAAACTAAAAAGAGATGACCAAAAGTCATCTCTTTTTTTAGAAATTTAAACTAAGCTAATGTACATAACATCGGCGATTTCTTTGACATTGACTTGCCGTTTTCAACATATTGACCTAACTCATCACCAGAGACTATATAAGTTTCTTGTTTAGGCGCAACAAGATAAGAAGCTCTAGGGTCTGCACTTGTAACTACAACTTGATATTTATCTTCGCCAATTTTTGTAATAATCAATTTATCACTTTTTTTAGATTCAGTTTTAATCATATCAGAAGGGTTATTATTTGGGTCTGACACAGTAATACTAGCGCCTTCTTCCATATTGTCAATTTCTTCTTTTATTCTTTTAGCTTCTTCTTTTTGTTGCCAACTTGGCTTTAACATAATGTTATGAAAATCTTCTGTAGGCGCAAATCTAGTTGACACAATAGAAGAATTTGTACTTGTTGGCGCAAAACCAACATTTGAAACTGAAGTAACCATTACCAACCTCCAAATTTTTAAATAAATATAACTAACCTTACTTATTTATAAAAAAATTCTTCTGCAAAAAATTGCCATATTGTAAATTAATATAAAATTAAAAAGCAAAAAAAAGAGGCAAGTAACATTCCCCGCCTCATATAACGTATTATCAAGCATTACTTAGGTAAGATTTAATAATGATAAGAAGTTTTTTGCCAAAGAAAAAATACTTTCGATTTTTGTCTTTTTATTAAATACTGATTGTTTTTCAGCAATTATACTTTGAATTTCTGCAGTCAAAAGACTAGGACGAATTCCAAGATTGATATCTTTAGGAAACGCAACTTGAGGAAAAAGCGCTTTATGAGTTCTGTCATCGATAAAATTCATAGCTCTTAAAAGGCTGAGCGTTCTACATCTTGTCTTATATTTGATATTTCTCTTTTGAACCAATGATAGATTATTTCGGTTGCTGTTATTTTGATAAGAGTTTACATTTGCAAGTTTTAGTTCAATTGAATCAAACTCATTTATAAGACCTGCATCTAAAAGCACATGAGAAACCTCATTTATAATTTCAGGTTTTATAATTGCTAAAATCTCGTCTTCAACAATATAGTCCATATCGATATTAACATTAGTAACTGTAGAAGTTTTTACTGGAGAAACTTTACTACTTTTAGACTTGTTAATATATTTTGCTTGATAAATACCCATAACCAAATTCCTTCCCGAAAAACCGCCCAAGACAAATATAGCCATTATTAAGCTTTGTTTTTCTTACTTACCATTCACCTATATTCTTATAAAGTATTTTTTTTATATTCAAAATCAGGATGTTACGAATTTGTTACAAAAATCTTTTTTCAAATTTGTTAACTAATGTAATTAACTGGAAAGCTCGAAAAATCGTATTATAATTAACTAATGAGGATATTTGGGATAGATCCCGGC
>JAEZIX010000031.1 GCA_023415935.1 Cyanobacteria bacterium OH_CDB_20
AGTTGTCTTTGCTCGTCTAACAAATGCACTATGTTGACTCTCTAATTTATACATATATCCCGCTAGTATAATAATAGCATAAATTAGAAATTAATGACCAGTTTATATGTATAAGCGTTAGGACCTAGCTCCTTTTGCACACTATCAGCTAAAACAGGTACATTTATGTATGTTAAAGTTTCTTTAATACTTTGTAACACAATTTCATCAATTTGCTCTGAGCCGCTTGAAGTAATAACTTTCAAATCTTTTATATTATTATCTTTTCCAAGCACTATTAATACTTTCGCATTGTCGTTATATGAGAATTCTGTTGCATTTAATAGATTTTTCTTAAGGTTAATAACAATATTTTTTCCAGCTACTTGCAAATATCTTGCAATTTGTTCGTTTTGAGCAGCCGGTCTTGCTACTTCCCAAGCGATCTTAGTAACTGTGACAGAAGATGCATTTTCGTCAAATACATTTGTCATAGCTTTATTCATATCTTTTGGAGCAGTTGTTGTAACATTCATATTGTTATTATTTGGAGGAGGAGCATACATTTGGTTAGGATCAGCAGGAGGCATTTGCGAACCGCCGCCATTAGCCATATCTAGACTATCTACCTGATTAACCTGTTCGTTAAATTGCTCTGCTTTGTTCTTATTAATGTTAGAGAACATTAAAAATCCTACAATTGAAACCACCAGAAGAGTTCCTGCAACAATAGATGCAAGTACGATTAATCTTTTTGTATCAACTGAGTTTTCTTGAATATTTTCAACTGAATGAGGAATTTGCGGAATATTTATGCTTTTTGCATCTGCAGGATTAGAATACAATGTTTCTATATCTTCATCAGATATATCCATCGCCTCCATAAAACTTGATGAAGCAACACTACTGTATGAAATATCACTTTCAGGTGCAGCAGGCGTTTCCACCTCTTGAGTATTATCTATCAACTCAGGAGAATCGCCATAATTAAACATTTCCTGGTATTTTTGCTTTTCATCCTCTAGATACACTTCTTCGTTTTCTTCATTTTGAGATTCATCAATAAATTCAATCTCATCGTCATCAGAGCTATTAATTGGCTCTACTCGCTCTTCAACAATACTGATATCTTCTTTTTCATCATTTATGTCAGAAATTGAATCTATAAACTGAATATCATCTTCTTCAGCTGAATCAGAAAGAGGCTGAATTGGTGAATCAGAAATGTTTTTAACATTTTCAACATCGGATTTATCTGCTGTTTTGATATCAGAAATAGAGTTTATAAACTGAATGTCACTATCTGGCTCAGCATTTATATCTATAGTGTCATTGTCTGAAGATTGCATAACCTCGTCAAAAGAAAAATCAGCATCAGCTTTTTCTTTTTCTTTTTTAATATATTCTTCTAATGGGTCGTTCTCTACAGCAACAGAAGCAGGAACTGCCATTCCTTCATGAATATTTGAAAGCAGCATGTCATCTTCAGTTGCATTAGGGTCGATTAAGAAGGAACTTCCTAGTTCTAGATCATCTTCTGCGCCAGCTTCTTCAAGTAAATCATCATTCTTATCAGACAAGTCTTCAACAATATCTTCTTCAACTAAAATGTTTGAATTTTCATCATCAAGTTCCATAAAAGAAAGATCATCGTCAAGCTCAGAAGTAATGTTGATATCGCTATCATCATTTAGATTTATACTTTCATCAAAATCATCTTCTTCCAAAATACTATCAAGGTCTGAATCCAAAATTTCATCTGAAGCTACATCTTCAGTGAGTTCTTCTACTTCTAAAGTTTCAGGAGCTTCATCAATTTCTTCAACAACTTGAGGTTCAGTGAATTCTTCTTGTATCGTTTCTACTAAAGTATCATCTTCAGCTAAAATGTCATCAAAAGTGAGGGTTTCAGCATCTTCTAAATCAAGATTTAAAACATCACTTTCTTCTTGCTCAACAGAATCTTCTACTTCTCCATCATAAATTTCATAGAATTTTTCTTCTTGTTGTTCGTTCTGAGAGTTTTGCTCTTGTTGGTCGTTTGTTTCTGTTCCTGTTTCTTGTTTATCAAGAACATCTTCAAAATTATTAATTGCAGAAGAAAGTCCAGAAATTGCAGCAGATGAAACAGCTCCTGCAGCAGCTGCCGCAAGAGGAATATCAGAAGACAAACCTGTACCAATTGCTGCACCGAATAAATCAGATACTATTTGGTCAGCATGAATATTAACTGGAGTCTCTTTTATCTGTATAACTTCTTCTTTTCCTTCATATTTAGGATTTTCAACAGCAGCGCCTCCTACAAAATCAAGAGTTTGGTCGTTAAATATAGCAGGGAAGTTTTTAGATTTTGAAACTATTGCTTCAAAATCAAAGAACTCAACAAAATCAGCTCTGCATTCTTCGCAATCTCTTAAGTGCTTAATCATATCTTTTTTTCTTACGTAGTCGATATCACCATCAAGAAAAGCAAGATAAGTTTCTCTGAAATTATCATGAGATAATACGCCTAAATCTTTATCATTCTTGACTTTTAACTTCTCAATAAGTTCTCCATAATCTTTTAAAGACGAACTATCAACAACATAATAATCGTCTACAGACTTTGTTCTTGAAATATCTTCTTGCGAAATAAAACCAACTAAAATAGCTTTTTTGAGCTTTTTATCCATTTTTACAGCCACATAAAAATCAGCGGCAATGTCATATTTAAAATGTGATTTAGGAACAAGAACATAATCATCATTTGCAACCCTAACATCGAGTTTCCAGCCGTTGCAATAGATATCGGCAATTTCAAACTCTTCATTAACAGGGGCAATCTTAAAAAGATTTTTATTAATGTTAACTTCTAACCCATGCCTAACAAGCTCGTCAGAAAAAATATCAAGCGCAATTATTGAAGCGTATGCTCTTTTTCTTTGCAATTGATTATTTATCTTTGCGGCAATGATTCCCGCATATTTTAACGAATCTTGAGTAATTGTTAACTCTTTATTACCAAGCAATTCCATTTCTCATACTCCCGTGCTATAATAAGTTTGTAAATTCCACCTCAATTATATTGAGTGCATCTGATAAAAAAATATTCCAAATGTCTTTATATTGTAACATTTATTTTACAAAGAGTCTTATTTGAGCAATAAAAACATTTTTCTGCGTTTATAACGGTAACTAATAAAATAGTTCATAAAAGGAGGTCACAATGGTCCAAGGAATAAGTAGCAATTTTACAGATCCGCAAGTAAGATTACAAGACGCAACAATTAACCAACCTCAAGCATTCGTTGCTTCAAACGAAAAACCTGCAGCATCATCAGGTGTTCAAGGTGATTCTTTTGAAGGAAAGAAAAAAGGTAAAGGTGGCAAAGTTGTTGGAGCATTAGTAGCTATTGCAGCTGCAGCCGTTGCCCTTGCTTTTGGAGCTAAATACTCTGCAAAAATAAAAGAACACTTACCTGAATTTATTAAAAAATCAGAACTTGCTAACAAAGGTCTGCACTACTTAAAAGTAGCTGGTGACTGGATTGGAACAAAATCAGCATCATTATACGGAAGTGCTGTTGAACTTTTCCAAAAACTCAGAAAACCTGCGCAAGAAGCAGCACAAGGTGCAGCTGAAACAGCTCAAGAAGTAGCTGAAAAAGCATAATATAATTAAAAACTAAAATAAAAAATAGAGACTGATTATTTAGTCTCTATTTTTTTGTATGAACCATTAAAACGGTAAAAACTTATTAAAGGTCTAATTTCTTTTATTGCAGAATTTATATTCTTGTCCAAAATATGCCCTTCTACATCGACAAAAAAGTTGTAATCGCCAAGTTTCCTTTTAGAAGGTCTTGAGTCAATGTATGTAAGGTTAATCGAATGTTTTTGAAAGACGGTGAGGACTTTTGCTAAAGCGCCTGCAATATTTTTCGTTGAAAAAACAATACTTGTTTTATCAGCCTGAGAGGGTAATGTAACAGCTTTTCCTATCAAGAAAAACCTAGTTTTGTTATCTTTTTCGTCATTTATATCTTTATCAATGATATTTAGCTTAAATATTCTAGCTGCCATTTCATTTGCAATAGCAGCAGCGCTTTCTCCAAGTTCAGCTGCTTTTTTTGCAGCTTCTGCGGTCGAAGTTTCTTCAATGATTTTTACATCAGGAAAATTTTTATCTAAATATTCTCTACACTGCCCTATTGCCTGAGGATGAGAGATTATTGTTTTTATTTTTGACTTATCTTTAGCTTTTGACATAAGTGCGTGTGATATAGAAAGAGCAACTTCAGATATTACCCTGACATCGTCGTTTTTAAGCCTTATGAGGTTATCTATTGTTTCCCTTACAATCCCTTCGATTGAGTTTTCAATAGGAACAACGCCATAAGCATTTTTCTCTTCGTCAACAGCTTTCAAAACTGCTTTAATTGTCTTTAAAGGTTCAGTCTTGCTATATTTTAACTTCTCATTTGAGATAAAAAGCTCAAGTGCCTGATTTGTATATGTCCCCTCGGGTCCAAGATAATATATTGATTCAATAATTTTACTATTCATTTGCTTCTACTTCATTTCTTTAATAAAATGATTCTATCAAAGGGGGAGAATTTATGGCAAATATTAAGTTTGGGACAGACGGCTGGAGAGCTATAGTAGGCAAAGATTTTACGGAAGAAAACGTCAAAAAAGCAGGTACTGCAATTGCAAAATATCATCTTGACAATTTTGGAGCAGAAAAACCTGTAATCATAGGCTATGACCCGAGAAATCTAGGCGATTATTTCGCAAAACTCACAGGTGAGCTTCTAGCTTCACTAGGATTAGATGTAACAATATCTGATAAAATTGTCCCGACTCCTGTTTTGGCATACGCAGCGAAGTATTACGGCGCAAACGCAATAATGTTTACTGCTTCGCACAATCCTCCAGAATATTTGGGAATGAAATTTATCCCTGATTACGCAGGCCCAGCAACAGATGAAATAACAAAAGAAATCGTATCAAATATTGATAAAGAATTTAATTACAATTTGTCCAAAAAAGAGCTTAAAACAAAGTCTTTTGAAGGAATTTATATTGAACATATTGAAACACTTATCGATTTTGAAAAGATTAAAGAAGCTAAAATGTTTATCAATTATGACGGACTTCACGGCGCAAATAGCTCTTTATTTACAAGGCTTTTAGACTATTTAGAAATTGAATATAAAGCTATAAATCTTGAAAGAGATGTAAACTTTGGCGGAAAAATGCCTGACCCTAAGGAAAAATATCTTCCGGAACTTAAAAAATTATGTATAGAACTAAGCAGAGTTGGTTTAAGTAATGACGGCGACGGCGACAGATTCGGATGTTTCAATGAAGAAGGAACGTTTGTCAGTGCAAACGAAATAATTGCAATGCTTTTAAAACATTTAAAAGAAAACAAACATTTCTCAGGAAGCCTTGTAAAAACAGTCGGGGCAAGCTCTATGCTTGATATTTATGCAAAAAAACTGGGAATTAATGTTATTGAAACAGCAGTTGGGTTCAAATGGGTTGGACAAGCCATGCGTGAAAATGACGTAATAATCGGCGGCGAAGAATCAGGCGGATTGAGCATAAAAGGGCATATCCCTGAAAAAGACGGCATAATCGCAAACCTTCTCATTATAGAAGCAATGGCATACTCAGGCAAAACCCTTACTGAGCTTCAAAAAGAACTCTGTACAGCAGTTAATTGCAGCTTCATTAATGAAAGAATTGACCTTGAGCTTGACTCTCAAGATGAACAAGATGTTATAATAGACAAGTTCAAAGAAGTTGATATTATTGCCTCTCAAAAAATTATTAAACGAAATACAATAGATGGACTAAAGCTATATTTAGCTGATGAAATGAGCTGGGTTCTAATACGAAAAAGCGGAACGGAGCCTCTTTTAAGGATTTACATTGAAACAGATACCTCTGAAAAAATGACAAATCTAAAAGAAAACATAAAAAAGATTTCAAAAAGTTAGGAGCTTAAGATGAGCAATTTTAAAGAGATTACAGCAAATGAAATAGATGAAAATATATTTAAACTTATCGGTTCAGATTGGATGCTTGTAACTGCTGAGAAAGAAGGTAAAGTTAACACAATGACAGCTTCATGGGGCGGCTTTGGTGTTATGTGGGGCAAAAACGTTTCCTATATTGTTATAAGACCTCAAAGATTCACAAAAGAATTTATTGATTCAAATGACAGTTTTACACTTTCATTCTTCGATGAGAAGTATAGAAAAGAGCTTGCCTACCTTGGTTCTGTGTCAGGTCGAGATGAAGACAAAATCACAAAATCAGGACTAAAAGTTACTGAGATAGAGGGGCTTCCGGCTTTTAAAGATGCAAAACTTGTAATCGCATGTAAAAAACTTTTCGCACAAGAATTTACACAAGACTCTTTCTTAGACAAAGAAGCTCTTGAAAAATGGTACCCTAATAATGACTTACACACGCTCTATATTTCTGAAATAACAAATGTGTGGAAAAAATAACTTTTAAACAGTTTCAACAAGCTTTTTAAAGCTGTTTAAGTCTGCTAAAGTATCGATCCCGATTGAATCGTATTCAACAACAGATACTTTTATTTTCATGCCATAATAAAGCGCTCTAAGTTGTTCTAAGCTCTCAGCTTGTTCAACCTTCGGCTGAGTTAGCTCTGACATTTTTGCTAAAGACTCTTTTCTATAAGCATAAATTCCAATATGCTTGTAGAAATCAGCTATTTCAAAATTTCTCTCATATGGTATTTTTGAGCGTGAAAAATACATCGCGTACCCGTCATTATTAAAAACACATTTAACCATATTAGGATCATCAAGATCATCATTGTCAGAGGCTTTTGAAACAAGAGTTGCAATGTCAGCGTTTATATCATTTTTCAAAATATTTATAACTTCTTCAACACAGTCAGGGTTAATCATGGGTTCATCCCCCTGAAGATTAACAATAATGTCAATTTCAGGATGTCTGTCTGCTACTTCTTTTATCCTGTCTGAACCTGAAGAATGATTTTCTGCTGTCATCTCAACATCTGCACCAAATTCTTTTGCGGTGTTAAAGATTTCTTCGTTATCAGTTGCAATAATCACTAAATCAGCAGATTTCACCTGTTTTGCTCTTTCCCAAACCCACTGAATAATAGGCTTTTCACAAACTTTTATAAGCGGTTTGCCGTTTAATCTTTTTGAGTTGTATCTTGCAGGAATAATAATTGCTGTTTTAGACATTTTAAACCCTCTAAGCTCTTTAAATCTTTTCTACTACAATCGAAATCCATTCTTTTTTGTGATTGATTTCAACTATTTTTAAACTGTTTTTTTCAATTGCCTCTATAACGCAAGGCTCTTTACCGTTTAATATACCACTTAAAACAACTTTTGCACCGATTTTCATAATTCTTTTCAAATCCGGCATAATCTCAGCCAAAACATTATGCAAAATATTAGCTAAAACAAAGTCATACTCGTCTTTTATAGAATCAATTGTTGCTGTTTCAAAATGGATTTTATCGGCTACCTTATTAAGTTCAGCATTTTCAATCGCAGTTAGAACAGCTGTTTCATCGTTATCTATTGCAACTGCTGCTTTTGCGCCGAGTTTTATTGCACATATTGCCAAAATCCCTGAACCCGTACCAATATCAGCTATTTTTGCATTCTGAGGCATATATTTTTCAATCGCGTCAACGCAAAGCTGGGTGGTTGCGTGAGTACCCGTACCAAAAGCATTTCCAGGATCTAGATTTATAACAATCTCATCTTTTGAAGGCTGGTATTCTTCCCAAGTAGGGCAGATGACAATTCTATCTGATATTTTAGAAGGTTTCCAGTTTTCCTTCCACTTCTTTGACCAATCGACGATTTCTTGCTTTTTTACACTCACTTCAAAAGAACCGATATCTTCTTCAAAAATTTCTAAATCGATAAGCTCTTTTCTTTTTTTCGCAAAGAAGTTTTTAATCTCCGCCTCATCAACGCTATCAGCTACAATGTAGGCTTTTATAACGTCAGATGATTTTACAAGTTCAAGCTCTTTGTACTCTTCTTCAGCAGTAACAATACCTTCGCACTCAAAGTTTGAATTAATTATTTCACAAATGATATCGGTACATATAGGATTTACTTTTATTGCCAGCTCAAAATAATTCTTGTCCATTACAGCGTAAAAGCACCCATTTTTCTGAATTTAGCGCATCTGTCATCTCTAAGCGCCTTAGCATCCATATTTTTCATATTGTAAATAGATTTTAAAATTGCTTCTTTTAGATTGTTTGACATAAGCTCATGGTCATAATGCGCGCCACCTAATGGTTCTTTAACAATCTCATCTACGATACCAAACTTAAGCAGGTCTTCTCCTGTAATTTTCAAAGCATCAGCAGCAGTAGAAGCCTCAGCGGCATCTCTCCATAGGATAGAAGCGCAGCCTTCAGGCGAAATTACTGTGTAATATGCGTATTCAAGTATTAAAACCTTATTCGCAACAGCTAACCCTAAAGCTCCACCAGAGCAACCCTCACCTGTAATAACAGCAACAATAGGAACATTTAGCTTTGCCATTTCTCTTAGATTTTCGGCAATTGCAGTTCCTTGGCCTGTTTCTTCAGCTTTTATACCAGGATAAGCCCCCGGAGTATCAATTAAAGTAACGATAGGAAGCCCGAATTTACTTGCATGGTTAAATAGTCTTAAAGCCTTTTTGTAACCTTGTGGTTGAGGCATACCAAAGTTGTATTCTAAGTTTTCCTTTGTAGTTTTTCCTTTTTGAGTACCTATGAGCATTACTGGAGTGTCATCAATTTTGCAAACGCCGCCAACAATTGCTCTGTCATCGGTTCCTGCTCTATCACCGTGGAACTCAACAAAATCTGTTGTCATCAAATTTACATAATCTGTAAAGTTTGGACGGTTTGAATGTCTTGCTATAAGTATCTTTTGAGACGGTTTAAGATTTAAATATAGTTCTTTTCTATATTCTACCGCCTGGTTTTCAAAATTTTGAATTTCTTTTGTCATATCAATCCCCGATGTTTCACTTACCTTTTTAAGCTCCTCGATCTTCGATTGTATGTCATATATTGGTTTTTCAAAGTCTAAAATTGTCATATTTATTAGCTCCTATTTAGCATGAAGCTTTATCAGCTTCGCTAAAGTGTCTTTCAATTCTCTTCTTTTTGAAATCATGTCGATTTGACCAAATTTCAACAAATATTCTGCCGTTTGGAAATCAGCAGGAAGTTTTTGTCTTATGGTTTGCTCAATAACTCTTCTGCCTGCAAAACCAATACGTGCGCCTTGTTCAGCAATGATGATATCACCTATTGTAGCAAAACTTGCAGTAACACCGCCAAATGTAGGTTCTGTAAGAACAGTAATATACAAAAGCCCTGCTTCATTGAGTTGAGCAACCGCGCAGCTTGTTTTAGCCATTTGCATAAGGCTTAAGGCACTTTCTTGCATTCTTGCGCCGCCTGAAGCTGTAACAGCTATCATAGGAATTTTTCTTTTCAAGGCTTCTTCCATCGCAAGAGTAACTTTTTCTCCTACAACGCTACCCATTGAGCCGCCCATATATTCAAAATCCATTACCGCAACAGATACTTTTTCGCCGTTTATTTCACCAACGCCACAAATAACTGCTTCATCAAGATTTGTTTTTTGTTTTGCCTTTTTTTGTCTTTCTTTATAAGGCTCAGTATCAACAAAATCAAGAGGATCAGAAGGTTTTACATTTGAGAAAAGTTCTTCAAAAGTACCTTCATCAAAAAGCTGCCCGATTCTGGTTCTTGCATTTATTCTAAAATGATAAGAACACTCAGGGCACACCATCATATTTGCTTCAATGTCTTTTCTCAATAGTTGGGCTCCGCAGTTATAACATTTTGTCCACAAGTGCCCGATACTATCGTCTATTTGGATATCAGCATCTCGCCTTGCGATTTGCATCTCTTTCCTTTTTTCAAACCAGTCTTTTACCGTCATAAATATCCCTTTATCCAGTTTAAAACATATTCTATTTTTTATATTTTAACTATTTTCTTCACGATTAATTTTTTATTTACCCAATTATACAACAAATATCAGAAATGTATTACATCTTCTCGGGTGCCGTTACGGCAATTATATTTAGCACAGATTTTATAACCTCTTTAACCGAGTTTACAATAGCAAGTTTGGCAATCATGAGCTTTTTATCATCTACCAAAACCTTTGAAAATGTGTAAAACTGGTGGAAGTTTGCTGCTAATTCCTGTACATATTTTGTTAGAAGGTAAGGTGTTCTATTTTCAGCAGAAGTCAAAACAACCGTTTTGTATTCTTCTAATTTTAATATTAATTTTCTTGTAGAATCGATTGCTTTATCGATTTTCTCATCCCATATAACTGAGATGTCAGATTCTGACAAGTTTTCAAGCGATTTATCAAGTTCCTCTTTTGTAATGATAGGGGCTAAAGTTGTATGATTAAGCGCATCTTGTCTTTCTGATGTTGCATTTCTCAAGATTGAACAAGCTCTTGCGTGAGCATATTGAACGTAGAATACAGGATTTTCATCAGTATTTGATTTTGCAAGCTCTATATCAAAATCAAGAGTAGTGTCAATGCTTCTCATAATCATCCAGAACCTTGTAGCATCAACTCCAACATCTTCAATAAGTTCGTCAAGCGTAATCATTTTAGTACGCTTACCCATTCTAACCTGTTCCCCTTTAATAACAAGGTTTACAAGTTGTCCTAAAAGCACCTCTAATGAGTCAGGGTTGTACCCTAATGCCTCAATTGAAGCCCTCATTCTCGGAACATAACCGTGGTGGTCAGCGCCCCAAATGTTTATAAGTTTTGAAAAACCACGTTCTAATTTATCATAGTGGTACGCTATATCTGCTGTTAAGTAAGTGTATGAACCGTCTGATTTTTTTATAACTCTATCTTGATCGTCACCAAATTCAGAAGATTTAAACCACAACGCACCATCTTGCTCATAAAGCATTCCAAGCTCTTGCAGCTTATCAATGCAGGCTTTCACCTTACCTGATTCGTGCAAAGTAAGCTCGCTATAGTAATTATCAAAATGAGTGTTCATATTTTCTAAAAGTTCTTTTTGCATAGCAAGCATTTTAAGTCTTGCATATTTTGAAAGGGTTTTTAAATTTTCTTCTGAAAGTTCTTTTTCGCTTTTTAATTTTTCAGCAAAATCTTTGTTATCTTTAACAAAATCTTTTGCAACAGGTACAAGGTATTCGCCCATATAAAAGCCTTTTGAAGCCTCCTCGTCTTGAGGAAAATCAACATCAACTCCAAGCTCTTGCAAAACTCTTATATGTAAAGATGCGCCAAGTTTGTTAATCTGGCTTCCTGCATCATTTATGTAAAACTCTTGAAAAACATCATATCCTGAATATTTCATAACGTTAGCTAAAGCGCTTCCCATAGCAGCCCATCTGCCATGCCCGATATGAAAAGGTCCTGTAGGATTTGCACTCACATACTCAAGGATTACCTTCTCGCCTTTTCCCTGATTATTTTTAGCAAAATCGCCTTTTTTCGCCAATATTTCTTTAATAACATTATCTAAAAGTTTACTTCCTGCTTTAAAGTTAATAAACCCGGCTACAACAGTAACATCAAAATCATTTTTCTCAATAAAATCAGCTATTACATTTGCAATCTGCGGCGGCGCCATTTTTGCATATCTTGCAAGAGAAGAAACATTAACCGCAAAATCACCAAATTCGGTGTTTTTAGGTGTTTCAACCTGAAGGTTTATCTCGCTCTCAGAAGTAAGCCCCCCGAGTTTATTCTCCCCAATTGCCTTTTCAACTGCACTTTTTACTTTATTTAAGAAAAATTCTTTTAACATACTTAAGCCTTTTTAATGCTATTAATCACCAAAACATAATAACAAAAAAAAGCTTGAGTTAAAATCTAAAAACTAAAGCCCCAAAGAATACATATTATAAGAAGCAAGCATATCAAGCCCCTGAGTAAGCATTGCCTGAGATGACTGAGCAGATTTATAAGACATGTATATTGAATCATAACGTGATTGATATGATTTCACCTCTTCTGCTTGCGCTTCGTTGGCAGGGTCAACATCACTTGCCAGTGATTTAATCTTATTTTCTATAGATAACAAAACTTCATCAACATCATCACTTTCGCTATAACTAACCCCAACATCAGCAGCAAGAGCCTTAACATCTTGGCGAATACTGTCCATACTCGGGCTTGTTCCGCCTGTTTTCTTAGTTGAGTCATCAGAATCAGAATTGCTTTTCTTAGACTTGCTTACCGTTGAGCCATTTTGAACTTCTCTTAATTTTAGCTGCCCTTCACTTTCAGTTCTTATATTTGAAGTATCAATTCCAAGCGCTTCTAGCCTTAACCTAGTTGCTTGAGTTAAGGCATCATAGTTTATTGTAGAAGTATTAAAAATTGTCGCCGAGATTGCAGATACCATCTATAAATATCCTATGTTTTAAAAAACAATTATTATATTTTTAATATTCCACGACCTGTAAAAATCAAACTGCTACTTATGAGCTAAAGTTAATAAAGACAAAAGAAAAGGTACTTTTAAATAGTACCTTGTTTCCTAAATAATCCACATATCACTAAAATATAACCATTAAATCGGTTAAACCACCAAATATCTCACTAGTTTCTACCAGATCCTGACAAGAACATTTCCTTTAAAAATGTACAATAGCTGTCAAAATCCTCTTTGAAATTTTCAATTCCGTTAATCATATCCTTTATTTCTATAACTATGTTTTCGTTATCCAAATTTTGAATTCTGTAGTTTTCCATTTTTACTCCTTGAACAATATCCCTTACTCCATTTTTATCGGGATGTTAGAAATGGAACTTTAGAATTTTGAAGTAAATTTTAACAAAAGTTTACTAAGACATTTGTAACAAAAAACAAACAATAATAATGAGCTTGAGATGTTACAAAAACTTTACATTATACCTAAAAACATTAAAGATTAAATGCAAAGCATCCGATAAAACAAATATAACTAAGGAGCATAATACACATGGGAATGTCAGCGTCACAAGCAAGATATTTGGGCTTGACTGCAAGAAGAAACAACAATGAATTTCAAGCTCAACAAATAAACCACCAAAGGCTTAATTTGGCTCAAAAGACAGAAGATATTAACAAAATATATTCTGACAAAATGGGCAATACAACGCTGCAATTTACTGCTATAGACAGTAGCAACGAAAATTCAAAATACAAAACAACTTTAACATATTCAATCATAACAAACAGCGACCCTTTAAACGGGTTAAACATGCGCGTTGTTGATAAAACTGGCAATGTAGTAATACCTTCATTAGAACAAACCTATGATAAAAAATACAATAAAATCTATGAAGATTACGAGGCTGAAAAAGCAAGAACCTGCTTTACAAATACAAATTCAGAAGGCAAAAGCGTACTGTTTACAGGACAAAACTTTATGAGCACTTATTTGTCAGGGTTAGACAATAGTATAACATCAGTAATAGCAGACAAAAATGGTGACCCAATATCTAACGAAAACTTCAAAAAAATTACACAAAATATGAGTGCGGCTGATTTTTATGACTATTGGAAAGAAAATCAACTTCAATACACAGGTACAGATCCAAATAAGAAATTTGACCCTACAAAAACAGTTGATAATTCAGAAACTGCTGCCCAAAACAGAGATGCGGCTCTTGCTGAAATAGAAGGCGAAAAAAATAATAGGTTCTTTGTAGACGAAAAATGCAATGATGCCGATTATCTTGAAGAAAAATTAAGAAACGGCGAATGGTTATTGCAAAAGGTCAGCACAGATGATTCAAATAACGGCGAATGGGTCGATACAATGTGGCAAGCACACTCATCAATTATTGATGCTTATGACACCGCAGACGATGCTGCTGCTCAGGCTGAATATGAAGTTGCTTTATCAAAAGTTCAAAAAGAAGACAAACAGTTAGAACTTGAGCTCAAACAGCTTGATACAGAACATAGCGCGCTTCAAACTGAAATCGATTCTGTTAAAAAAGTTATTGAAAAGAACGTAGAAGGCTCATTCAAAACTTTTGCCTAGTACTTTAGCTCAAAACAAGGTGATATCTCACCTAGTTTTTCATCCCAAAGACTTAAAACATCAAAACTTACTATATCGGATAACGGACTTTCAAGAATTTGAGTTTCTGTTATCCATTTTAGTTGCTTTAAAGCGGTTACAGCTGTAAGAATACGAGCTTTCATATCCAAATCAGCTATTTTGATTACAAGACATTCTTCTTTCTCAAGATTAGCAATAACAATAAGTCCACCGGCACCCACTTTTGCAACTAGTTTGCCGCCTGAAGCATTTATAATCTCTGAATCATGCCTGCCTTCTCCTCCGATTAAGTATGGGAAGTTAATGTAAGCGTTTTTTATAGAAGAGTAGCGAGGATTCAAAAACAAATTCAAAAATCCTATTCCCAGATTATAAAGGCTTGTCGCAATAGTAGGAAGCCCGCATCCATCTTTGCTTATAACGTAATCATTATCTTTAACTTCACATATTTCAAGAACTTTAGATATAATAAATTCCTTGAGGGGATGATTATCATCCATATAATTATTTAATGGAAAGTCCATATGCTTACAGATTGCAAGCATTGCAGAGTGTTTACCAGAACAATTGTTGTGAATAGGAAGAGGCTCGAGCTTGTTTAAAAGTAACCTCTCACGTTCATTTTTACTTAATGGTTGGTGCTTTGGGCAGAGAAGATAAGATTCATCAAGGTTTAGTTTATTCAATGTACTTCTAACCCTTTTCTGATGCTCGATGTCTCCAGTATGTGATGCTGCCATAACAGCTATCTCATCTTGAGAAAATCCATATATTTTATCAAGTTCTAAATCAATCAACCTTGCAAGCTGCAACGGCTTCATACAAGAACGTTGATAAAATTTGTAATTATTATGAGTGCCGACCTCGTTAAAAATTTTATCTTTTGAAAAATGTAGAATAAGCCCTGAGTGTTCCTCTTCTACAAGACCGTTCCTTTTGTATTCAAGAAGTTTTGCAAAAACAGGATACATTTATTTTCCCTGAAGAACAGCAACAATAGCTTTCATTTTTGTTTTCAATATTTTGTGTTCTTTAATTATTTTTTCAAGCATTTGAGGAGTATATTTCTGAGATTGGTTTGAAGAATCCATCATTACAACATTATCAGGAAGCGCATTTTGATTAGAGGAATCCATAAACTCAAATCTTTTTTTACATTCGTCTTTTACATACAAAATTGCTTTTGTATCATTTTTAGTTACAAAACCTTCTTCAACAAGGAGTTCAACAAATTTCTTCCACTTGCCTTGTTTTTCAAGTTCTTTTTGTTTCTGTATAACAAACTCATTTTGTTCTTCAGATATAGTACCTCTTTTAAGCAAGTATTCACCAATTCTTATTCTGGCAGCGCAATATAACATCATCGCAACAATACTGTCTCTTTCAGGAGGAACAACATATCCGTTTGAAACAGCCTCTGCATTAAACATAGCAGCTTCCTCAAGAGACCAAAAGTTATGAAGAGCTATCTCTACCATAGACAAATCGTTTGCTGCATCAGCAAGAAATTTATACAAATTAGGAGAATGTTCACTATATTTTGTTTTTAGCTCTTCTTTCCCTGAATCAGTGATAGAAGGTACATACAAGCAATATTCAGAACTGTCACTATGCGGAGATTCGTTAAGTTTTTCTTCAAATTCTGACCTTAAATGCATATACATAGCTTGTTTTATGTATAATGGATAACTTAAAAACTTATCAAAGTAAGTTGAAAATAAAGTATCTTTCAAATTGACTCTCCACACATTTAAATATATCTCAGTATATATTATAATATAAAAGGAATACATGCAATTAGGAAAAAGAGGTAAATAATGCTAGATGGTTTTTCGTTTGCAAATCTCGGAGCAGAGCAGAAATTAACATCTGCTGAATTGGCTTTTAACGCAGAAAGAATAGCTAAACAGGGAAAAGATCGCAGCATAAAAGATGTTGATGAAGCATCTAAAGGCCGTTCCAGTATAAGAAAAGAAGATTTAACAGAAAAAGAAGGCGGCGGATACTCTCTTGGAGGTGATTCTTCTAAGTCAGAAGAAAAAAAACAAGAAGATTTGGAAGATCAAGATGATGAAAATGACTCTTCAGAAGGTGTAGAAAAAGATAGTAAGTTTGTAGTAAAATTAAACAAAGAAACAAATATGCTTGAACTTACAGATGTAAATACAAATACAGTAATTCAAACGATAAATCCTGAAGAACTTTCAGAAATAGCTTTAAAAATGTCAAACCCTTCAGGTATAATAGTTAATAAAAAAATATAGCTCTGGAGAAATATTATGAATCCATACTTAAAACAATATCAAAAGAACGAAATCGAAACAGCATCACCTGAAAAAATACTTATAATGCTTTATGAAGGTGCAATTCAGTATCTTAATATTGCACGTATTGAAATGACTTCTGATAAATCGGTAAAAGATATTGGGAAAATTCATACAAATATAGTCGGTGCTCAAAACATTATTTCGGAATTTCAAGAAACTATTAATTTTGAAGTCGGCGGAGAATTTGCAAGTAAATTGTACAGCCTTTATTCATACCTTTATCAAAAACTTGTTGAAGCTAATGTAAAAAAAGATGTGCAGGCAATAGATGAGGTATTAAAACATCTAAGAAGCCTAAGAGATGCTTGGAAACAAGCCATTGAACAAGAACAGAAAAAACGAACCGTTAATCTGTATGACGATGAACAAAATGACGATGAAGAAGAAAAAACTCCTGCCTCAGAACTAAGGGGATAAAATGGAATTCGAAAATCAACTAAAGCTCTTATATGAAAAACTTTTCAACATTTCTTGCGAGATAAGTGAAACAATAGAAAAGCAACTTTATCTTGATATTCCAATACTAATGGCAAGAAAAGAACAATTGTTAAAACATTTAAAACAAATGCACAAGACAAATAAAGATTTTAAACTTTCACAAGATCTTCTGATTTTGAAAAACAAAGTTGAAGAGCAAGAACTTAAAAACCTTGATTTCTTTAAAAATCTAAAAGGTGAAATAAGAAAAGAACTGGATAGAGTGAGCAGAGAAGTTAAATTACAAGCTGCCTATTCACAAAATGAAGTACAATCTGTTATAGTAGATATAAGAGAGTAGAAGGAACATACGTTGAATTACGAAAAAGAGAAAAAATTTGCTGCAGCTTTTTCAGTTTTATCAAACACAACATTAATTGTTATCAAATTAGTTGCAGGATTTATTTCCGGTTCAATAAGTATTATTTCTGAAGCAATCCACTCTATGAGCGACCTTCTGGCTTCAATTATGGCTCTTTTTTCAATTACAAAATCCTCTGAACCTGCAGACGCTGAGCACCAATTCGGACATGGAAAGTACGAAGATTTTTCAGGCTTAGTAGAAGGAGCGCTAATTATTTTAGCATCTTTTTACATTGTCTACGAAGCAGGCATAAGAATTATTTCACACTCAGGGGAACAAATAGAAACAAAGCTGGGGATTGTCGTAATGGCTTTTTCTGTCATCGTAAACATTCTGGTAAGTAACTATTTGAAAAAAATTGCAAAAAAATCAGATTCTATTGCTTTATACGCAGACGCTGAGCACTTGAGGACCGATGTATATTCATCACTTGCAATTTTGATAGGATTAATTTTAATAAAACTAACCGATATACATATTCTTGACCCAATCTTTGCAATAATTGTTGCAGTCATAATTCTCACAACCGGTTTTGATATCTGTAAAAAATCAACTAATAATCTGCTTGACGGCGCTCTACCTGAGGAAGAAAATAAAATAATCAGTAGAATATTTGAAGAAAGAGAATTAAAAGAAAATATAAAATTCATAAATTTAAAAACCCGTAAATCAGGCATGTATAGACAGATAGAATTTACTATTCTCTTAGAAGCCCACAAAACAATTAATGAAGGGCATGTACTTTGCGATGAAATTGAAACTCAGATTGAAAAAGAGCTTGGAAACACCTCGTTTTTAATACATTTAGAGCCTTTCACACAAAATAATTGTATAAAATGAATAATGTTGTATAATTAGAGAAAGATTATTTGTAACCTTTCAATAATATTTGAATTAAAAAATAAAAATTTAAGAAGAAGGAATTGAGTCAAGAGGCTACTAATGCAGTTATTTGAGATTAAAAACGATACAGCGAAAATTCTCTATTCTCCGAATACAGAAAATCTGCTTCTTGCTGATTTTTTATTGGTTGAGGATACCAATCAAAGCCTTATAGCCCAAATCGTTGATATTGAATCTACTGATAACGATGCAACAAACATTGCAACAGTAAAATTTTCATTATCAATAAGCAAAAATGCGAACCTAAGCACTTACAATGGCTATACTCCATCTAAAAACTCAAATATTATTTATATTGAGCCGACTGAAATCGCTCAATTAATTCAAAGTACAAAAACTAATCTCTACTGGGGAAATCTTGCCTCACATCCTAAAACCGAAATCAATCTGGGATTAAGTCTTTTAAGAGAAAATCCTCTAATAAAATGCGACAAACTTGATAATGCAACTATTATTGCAGACAATATTTTATACGGATTATTAAGTACAAGAAGAAAAACGTTCGTTATTGATTTTGATGGAAGATACAAAAATCTCGAAGGTCAAAACAGAATCGAAATAACAAAAGAATACAAACTGCCTTTAAGTTCAGACGCTTTAGATTTTATAGTAGAAAATGACCTTGAAGATTGCCCTGCTGAAAATAGAGCAATCATACAGGGTATTCTGCTTGAACTCCAAAGTTATATCGAGACATTAGAGGATAAATTCATTCCTTTCGACCTGTTTAAAAGTGTTATTGATGAACAATGTAAGGATAACCCAGTTCCTGAGCTTATCATATTCAAAAACAAACTTATCAAATATCAACAGCAAGGACTTTTCGCTCAAAGAAAAGACCAGTTTGGTTTTGTTGGAAGAATACTTTCCAAAAACGCCATAACAGTTGTGGATGCAAGCAATATTGATGAAAAATGGCACAGATATATCCTTGAAACAATCGCAGGTGAAGTAGATAAAAGAAGTTATTTTATTGCCAACCTTAACAATACAAATTCAAACAAAACAACGCTTAAAAGGCTCTACGACAATAGCGCAATAAGAGTTATACCTGTTGTAAACTACTCATACAAGCATATTGAATTCTTAAAAAGTATTTCAAAGAATCTGATTCTTTTTGCTCCAATCGAAAAAACTTATGATTTTGAAATTTACAATACGTTCTTAAAAAAACTAAATCAAAAAGAATTCATCATCTGGAGCGAAAATACATTCTATATGCCTCTAATAATTAAACTAAAGGCATTTAGCAAAGAAACTCTGGGTAATAACATAGCTGATGACATTAAAACTGATGTCGATAAAATGTTCATGGCTGAAAAAAGTTCGGCTCAAATTACACCTACTAACGATGTTATTTTAGAAGATGAAAAAAATACTCTTCCGCTATTTCAAAAAGATGAAGAAGACTATGAAATAGATGTTACAGATGATTTATCTGTTCTCGATAACGATAATTATATAGCAGCAGATGACATCACAGATGATGACCTTGATGCGCTTGATTATGAAGCGCCGACAAACACTTCGATTGAAGATTTGACAAATATATCAAACCTTGAAGCGTCTAAAAAAATTCTTGAAATTGAAGACGAAGTCGTACAAGTCAAAAACAGTGAACCGGTTCAAATTATCAACGAAGATTTAATTGAATTTGAAGACGAAATTGAAGAAGAGCCGATTTTTATACAAGAAGATGAGGAAAAATACATAGAAACGCCTGCCGCTATAAAAGAACCTCAATTTGTACAAAAAACAACTGCTCCACAGCAAACTGAAATACAGCAACAAGTAAGACCTAAGCCAGACACCATAAGCACAAAGGCTACTACGACAGTTGCTTTGCAAGAAAAAATAGATAAAGTTGAGCTTGAGATTCCAAAACCGACTGTTCCTGTTTACGAGGCAAAAGTGACAGACAATCCTGTGTCAGAAACACCTTTTAAAGAAGGCCATTTCGTATTTCATGCAAAATACGGAAAAGGTATTGTTGAAAAAATTATAAAATACGGAAATAAAACTCTTTGTTCTATCCAGTTTGATAATGTTGGAAGAAGACTTCTAGATCCTAATTTAGCAGAAATCCAACTTGTATAAGGTTTTACCCTTTATTTAAATACTTTCATCAGGAATTTCTGTACAACATTAGAGTTTTTATAAAGCTCCTCTGTAATGTGGTTATATTTTTTCAAAAACTCCTCAGAATCTTTAATTATCGGATAATATTTAATAACTGATTTAAGAATATCCATTGCTTTTTTGTAAGAGTGATTATCACATAGGAAACTTGCATAATCCATTGCAATTTCAATACTGGTAGGCTCCATCCTTCTTGCAATTGAATAATTTGAAACAGCCGAATCAACTTCTTGCATACATTCTGCGCATTTTGCCATATAGTATTTATATTTTGCATTTAAAGAATCAACGTTAGATGCTTCTTTGTAATAAGTAAATGCATCACTGTAGTTTTGGGAATCAAAATAACATCTTGCAATAAAATCATAATATTCAACGTTTTTAGGATTAACAAGAAGTGCATTTTTAGCAATCTCAATCGCTTTTTCAACAGAACCTTGGTGTTCAAGAACCTGCGCTTTAAGGAAGTAAGCCTCATCAGAATTATTATCGAAAGCTATTGCCTTATCGAGATTTTTAATTGCGCTTTCATAATCTTTATTTTTCCAGTAAACCTTAGCAAGGAGAATATATGCAAATATAAATTTATTATCTTTTTCAATTATTTTTTTGCATACATTTTTTGTATCGCCATAAAACTTTGCCCTGTAATAGTAGTATGCAAGTTCACTCATATACTCGATTGAATTAGGTTTAAGCTCAAGTGCCTTGTTGATGAACTCGATAGCTTTTTCCCACCAGGAGAGCTTTTTATAAAGAAGCGATTTAACATAAAATGCGAAGTCATTATTTTTAACCATATAAAGAACATCATCAATAATTTTATTTGCATTGTTAATATCATCTTCCTCATACATAATAAGCGCCTTAAGAATAAGCGTATCAGTATGTTTTGGATTGACTGTTAATACATAAGAAATAATCTGTTTTGCCTTGGTGAGCTCACCTTGAGTCTTGTATAAGTATGCAAGCGTATAGTTATAAAGAAGATTGTTTGGACTGATTTTTACAGCTTTTAAGTAGCAAACTTCTGCTTCTTGCAAGAAACCTTTGAGAGCATATGCCATTCCAAGTTCATAATAACAAACAGGATTTTTAGAATCTATATTTGCTGAAATTGAATAATAATTTATAGCTTTCTCGATATTATTTTTTGTGAAATAAATCTCTCCAAGCAAGAAATATGCTTTCGCTGAAACTTTAGACTCAACTATTTGCAAAAGAAGACTTTCAGCCTCATCGTATTTTTTTTGTTCATGCAAAATTTCTGCAAGATAATATTTAACATCATAATTTTGAGGAGCAATATGAACAGCTTTCCTAAAGAATTTTTCAGCTGATTCGCTGTCTCCTAAAGCAATATTCGCAAGTCCCGCATAGTAAAGTACCGCGTCAGATATAAGCTGAGGATCCTCAATTTTTGAAAACACTTCAAGAATATCAGAATACTGTTTTTCCAGATAAAAAGAGTTTAAAAGCTCAACAAGATACTGAGGTGATTTTTCAGCTTCATAAACAGATTTCAATAATGAAATCGATTTTTTGATATTGCCGATTTTCTTGTATACAACAGCAAGATTATATCTGATTTCATTATCTTTACCTGCAATTGATAACGCTTGTTCATAATATTCTATTGCACGTTCAGGATTATTTATAATGAAATACAAATTTGCAATTTCATTTAAAATCTCAGAACTTTCATTATCAATAGCAAGGGCTTTGTACAAAAATTCTATAGCCTGCTTGTAGTTTCCGGAATTTTTGTATTCAAAAGCTTTTTTAATATATTCAGTTACAGATGAGCTCTCCATAATAATACATTGTATTATTATTTTTCCAATTGGTAAAGAAAAACGAACAAAAATAGGAAAGAAAGAGGAGTCTTAAGAAATCACAATACAAATAAATGGATAAGGATTATATGCTAAAATAAACTTATGGAAAAAAAGTTCAAAATAAAGTCACAATATAAGCCGGCAGGTGATCAACCAAAAGCAATAGAACAGCTTTGCAAAGGTCTTGAAGAAGGAGCAGATGCTCAGACTTTGCTTGGAATTACAGGTTCAGGCAAAACATTTACCATAGCAAATGTAATCGAAAGAGAGCAAAGGCAAACGCTGATTATTGCTCACAACAAGACTTTAGCAGCGCAGCTTTATAATGAATTTAAAGAACTTTTCCCCGATAATGCTGTCGAATATTTCATAAGTTACTACGACTACTATCAGCCTGAGGCTTATATTCCAAGGACAGATACTTATATCGAAAAAGAAGCAACAATAAACGAAGAAATCGAAAGGCTCCGCCACAACACTACAAGAAGCCTTTATAACAGAAATGATGTCATTGTAATAGCATCTGTAAGTTGCATTTACGGGTTAGGAACTCCTGAAACTTACTTCAAAGGTACAATTGAGGTAAAAGTAGGCGGTAATCTTGAACGAGACAATTTTTTAAGAGAGCTTGTTTCAACTCAATATTCAAGAAATGATGTTGAGCTAAAACGCGCTACATTCAGGGTTAGGGGCGATGTTATAGAGATAATGCCCCCATACGAAAATATAGTTACTAGGATTTCCTTGTTCGGTGATGAAATAGAAAAGATTACAAGAATAAATCCTGTTACAGGAGAGATAATTGAAAATCTTGAAGAAACGGTCATTTTCCCTGCTGTTCATTATCTATCAGAAGATGACGATTTAGAGGCAACAATAGCAATGATTAGACAGGAACTTCAAAGCCAGGTTCAAAAATTTGAATCGGAAGGCAAGCTCATTGAAGCCCAAAGAATAGCGCAAAGGACAAACTTCGACATAGAGATGATAAGGGAAATGGGCTACTGTACAGGTATCGAAAATTACTCAAGAATTTTAGAAAGAAGAGCAGCAGGAACCCCGCCTGCAACCTTGATTGATTATTTTAAAGACGATTTTCTTCTAGTAATAGATGAATCTCACGTTACGATTCCTCAGATAAAAGCTATGTATAACGGTGATCAGGCAAGAAAAGACACTCTTGTAAATTACGGATTCAGACTACCATCAGCAAAGGACAACAGACCATTAAAGGCAGAAGAGTTCTGGAGAAAAATAGGGCAAAAGATATTTATCTCTGCAACACCTTCTGAGTTTGAAAAAGCTCAATCCACAAATCTTGTCGAGCAAATAATCAGGCCAACAGGACTTGTTGATCCTGAAATAACAGTTTTACCTACTAAAAACCAAGTCGATAGCTTAATTGAAGAAATCAAAAAAGTTACAGCAAAAAACGAAAGAGTCCTTGTTACAACTCTTACAAAGAAGATGGCAGAAGACTTATCTGACTACCTTACCCAAATGGGCTTGAGAGTAAGATATCTACACAGCGAAATTGTATCTATTGAAAGAGTTGAAATTTTAAGAGACTTAAGATTAGGTGTTTTTGACGTTCTTATAGGCGTAAACCTTCTAAGAGAAGGCTTGGACATTCCAGAGGTATCTTTAGTTGCAATAATGGACGCTGACAAAGAAGGATTTTTGCGTTCTGAAACAAGTCTTATCCAAACAATAGGAAGAGCCGCAAGAAACGCATCATCAAAGGTTTTGATGTATGCAGACAAAGAAACAGGCAGTATGAAAAGCGCTATTGAAGAAACTCAAAGAAGAAGAAAAATTCAGCTTGAATACAATAAAGCACACAATATTACGCCAAAAACAATTAAAAAACCAGTTGAAAATAACCTTCTCCAACTTGTTGCAAGTTATAGAAACTTGGAAGATATAATTGCCGAAGAAATGGTTGAAATGAATTTGGAGCCAAAAGATATTCCAAAAGTAATAACAAAACTTGAAAAAGAAATGAAAAAAGCAGCAAATATTTTAGACTTTGAAAAAGCAGCGCAAATAAGAGATCAATTAAAGAAACTACGCGAACTAGTAAATTGAGTCAATATATTCAAAATAAAGCTGAGAATAGTACTGCACTACAAGCATTATCGTAAATACAAGATAAGCGGTTAGGTAGTAACAGAAAACCTGCCCGAATCCAAAAAGTGTATAAACTATATACCCTAAAGACCAGCCGATTACCAGTGTAAATAAAGCTATAAATATAAGTATTCTTATTGTCTGAAAGAATACATCACCTGAAAATTCAAAAATAGCTTTAATATTATATGCATCTTTTATTCTGTATTTTTTAGCAAAAAGAAGGAATTGTATTGAGAAAATTGAAAATATGATTAACATTACAACACTTATTATTATATTGTTTACAATAGGATCAAAACTCAACGACGTACTAAGATATTGGTACACAAAGTATCCAATAATACATATCGGCGAAAGCGCTGATAATGAAGCGAATGCGCCTGAAAAAACCTGTATAAACTCAAAACAATTAGGCATAAATACATTAGCCGTATTGATTGTATTATGAATTGTCAGGAGAATATATCCCCAAAAATACAGGAAACTTACTGCCCAAATTGAAAACTTCGCTAATATAGGAATAGTATCAACACCCCAAACGTCATAAGAAATGAATAAAAAGACCGCAATAAAGCATATCTTCACAAAAGGTGAACTATCTCCAACAATATTTCTTAATGAATCCATTATTGACGCCATGTAAACTTATCCTATATTTTGTATTGTTAATTAATTATATTGGTAATTTGAAATATTATCAAGACAAGTTGAAGATTTCACCTTTTTAAGGAAAAAAATACTGTAAACAGTGGATACTCCTAATTATATAAATATGAAATCATATTGTTAGATAAACTTGGGGCTACGCATAGGGTTATGAACATTTTAGTTACAATTTCGGCAATATCAGCAGTAATCTTTTTGCTTGTTCAAAATCCAAATCTAATGAGCTTACTATTCCAGCCTACAGCTATTTTGATAGTTTTAGGGGGTACTTTTGTTGCTTCTGCCATCAACTTTTCAATCCCAACAATAAAACAAGCATTTAAATCAGCCGCAGAAAGCCTTAAGCAAGATAAAACAAATAAACTTAAAACAATAAATGAAACCCTCCAAATATCACACTACGCAAGGCATAACACACTTTTAGATTTAAAAGAAATGATAGAAGGTCTTACCACACCATTTCTAAAAAGAGGTCTGACTTTAGCAATAGATGTTGAAAATCCTCAACTTTTATACGATATATTAAGCGCTGAAATATCATATGATGAAGAACAAGAACTAATAAATTCAAGGGTTTTCGAGGCAATGGGAGGCTACGCGCCAACATTTGGAGTAGTTGGGGCTGTTTTGGGTCTTGTTCAAGCAATGAGCTATATAGCTTCCCCTGAAGTTCTTGGAAACGGTATTGCAACTGCTTTTATTGCAACTTTATACGGCGTAGGTATCGCAAATCTTGTTTTTCTGCCAATAGCAGGAAAAATGAAATATAAACTTCGGGAAGAAATACTTTTTAAAGAAGCGCTTCTACAAGCAATAATCTCAATAACAATGAGGGAAAACACCGCAATAATTGAAGAAAAACTTATCGCGTATCTCAAATATCACAACAAAAAATATCCTGCAAAAATCTATCAAGAAAGCCGCACATAATGAAGAATGATTATTATTCATATTCAAAAGATTACATAAACCGCTGGGTTGTTTCATACGCTGATTTTATTACAATGCTTCTTGCATTGTTTATGGTTTTGTGGGCGATTTCAGGTAATAATATTAAAAAGATGAATCCTGAATTAATAAAAGAAAACTTCAAACAGGAAAGTACAAATATCGTAACAAATGAACAAAATGAAGTAATAAAAGAACTATCTAAAAACAAGGAAATAACTGAAAATGCAAAAATTCTAAAAAGTGACCGCGGCGTTATCTTAAGATTTAATGATAAAATGCTTTTTGCTGCAGGTTCTGCTATAATAAAACCTGAAATGTTACCGGTATTGGATAAAGTTGCAAAAGAACTAAAAAAACTCGACAAAAAAGTTATAATAGAAGGTCATACAGATTCAACACCTATAAGTACGGCTCAATATCCTACAAACTGGGAACTATCAACCGCAAGAGCAACCAATATAATAAAATACTTAATAACAGAAAAAGGACTTAATCCTCAAAAAATGTCAGCGGTTGGCTACGGAGAATATAAACCAATTGCACCAAATACAACATATGAAGGTAAAACTCTTAACCGACGTGTTGATATAATAATACTAGATAAACAAAATTTTAATTAATTGTTACTGGAGATAAAAATGGTTAAACCAAATAACGAAAAAGATTTAAAACAACCTCAAGCAGAGGGCGCAGCAAAAGATAAGGACAAGGATAAAGATCAGGGTGGAAACAATACTTCAAGAGTATTGATAATGAACATACTGACGACAACGATAATATGCGGACTATTTTTGGCAGGAAATTATTTCATACAAGATTTACTGTTAACTAAAAAGATGGCTGCAACTCAGACAGAAGAAGAACAGCCGGCTGAAGGTGAAGAAAATGTTGCTGAAGAAAGAGGCATTATTGTTGATTTAGGTGATTTTACAATGAATTTAAGCGATACTGATTCAAGAAGATATCTTAAAGTCAGCGTAGCACTTGAACTAACAAAAAAACCTGAAGATGATCAAGTTGAAAAGCCAAAAGGAGGTCACGGCGAAGGAGCCCCTGCTGCATCACCTGTTGAAACAGAAATGGCTCAATTTAAACCTGCAATAAGAGATGCCATAATATCATCTCTTTCTAGCAAAACATCTGCAGAACTTTCAACAACATCTGGCAAAGAACTTGCAAAAGATGAAATTACAGACTCTGTTGACTCAATACTTGGCGGGGACAGAGAAGTAATAAGGGTTAGTTTCGGACAATTTATTATGCAATAGAAGAGGAAATTTAAGGTTTGCCTGAAAAAGAAGAAAAAAATTTAAAAACTGATGATACATTTGCCCGTTATGAAAACTATTCAGACTTTGATGTCTATATAGATAGTAGTGAAAATGACGAGCAAAATGAGTACACCAAAAATTATAAATTATATAACTTCAAAAGACCTGATAAATTTTCAAAAGAACACTTAAGAGGTCTACAAGATATACATAGGGAATTCTCGCGCCAGTTGTCACTTTCAATGACAGCTTACTTAAGATTTCCTTTCAATATGGAAGTGGTATCTGTTGACCAAATCACTTATGATGAGTTTGTAACATCTATGCCAAGCCCTATGACAATAGGGATTTTTGAGCTTCAACCTTTGCAAGGTCAAATACTTGTAGGAATAAGCTTTGAAATAATGTCTTGTATTGTTGACAGGATGCTGGGCGGTGTTGGAATTGCAAAACAAAAAAATAAAGAATTCACCGACATTGAAGAAGCGCTTGCAAAAAGAGTTTTAGAAAAAATAATAAAAACTTTCGAAAAAGCCTGGGAAAATGTACTTGTAGCTGAAGCAAATTTGATTGACACTGCTTCAAACTACAGTATGGTTCAGATTGCGAGCCCTGGGGAAATCGTAGCTTTTATTACTCTTGAAGTACAAATTGCTGGCAAATACTTCGGATTGATTAATCTTTGCCTCCCATATCCTTTACTTGAAAGTATTATCGGGCAATTAAGCACCCAACATATTTTCCACACCAAAGGTATTATGGCTTCAGGCGAAGAAAAACAAAACATGATTAACAAACTTAATACATCATACGTTGACCTAAATGCACTTTTCGGAAAAACAACAATAACCGTTAAAGAGCTTATGGAGCTAAAAAATGGTGATGTTGTTATCTTGGATAATAAAGTTAAAGATGATTTAACTGTTAAAATAAACGGCAATAAAAAATTCTTCGCAAGAGCCGGTACATTAAAGAACAAAGTTTGTATAAGAGTCACAGACAGATACGATGAGACAACAGAGATATTAAATAAATATTTATAAAGAAGGAGACTTCAATGTTTGAAGAAGAACAAAATGAAGAGATAAAAAACAATGAAGATATTGAAGAGACTGCTGAAATAGAGCAAGAAGATACTCAAGAAACACCTATAAGCATAGAGCCAGAAAGTTCTGAAGAAACACATGAATATCAAGATTCTGTAACCGTTCAGCCTGTTAAGTTTTCTTCTTTTGACCACGAAGAAACAACATCTGCTGATGAAGCCCATAACCTTGATTTACTTATGGATATTGAAATTCAACTTACTGTTGAATTAGGTAGATGTGAGCTCCCAATTAAAAAAGTGCTTGAATTGACTAAAGGTTCAATTGTTGAACTAGATAAGATTGCGGGGGAGCCTGTTGATCTTTATGCAAATGGCAAACACATTGCAAACGGAGAGGTAGTTGTTATCGGAGACAACTTCGGATTAAGAATTATTGGAATAACCGCTCCTGAAAACAGAGTCAAAAGCATATAAATAAATTTGAATAATTCAAAATAAAAAGCCATCTTAAATTAGATGGCTTTTTACTATTTATATTTTGAACTTAAGCTCTTTCTGATTTTACTCTTTCAAGAATATCAGAGACTTCCTTTTGATCAAGAGTTTCTTTTTCCAAAAGTTCTTTTGAAACAGCTTCTAGCATATCACGGTTATCCAATAGAAGTTGTTTTGCAATTGCATATCTTTCATCAATAATTCTTTTTACTTCTTTATCAAGCTCTGCTGCAATTTCTTCAGAAAAATCTCTTGTATGCCCAAAGTCTCTTCCCATAAAGACGTGTTCTTGAGACTTTCCGTATGCCATAGTTCCCATTTTATCTGACATACCCCACATAGTTACCATCTTACGAGCAGTATCTGTGACTTTTTCAATATCTGATGATGCTCCTGTCGAAACTTTATCAGGACCATAAACAATTTCTTCAGCAGCTCTTCCGCCTAAGGTCATTGTAATCTGATCTAAGAGTTTTGCTTTTGTAACGTGGACTTTATTGTCTTCAGGTAAATTCCAAGTAACGCCGAGCGCAAATCCTCTAGGAATAATAGTTACCTTATGAAGTTTATCTGCATTTGACAAGAAGAAAGGTAAAAGCGCGTGCCCGACTTCGTGGTAAGAAGTTGCTTCTTTATCCTCATCAGTCATAACCTTACTTTTCTTTTCGATACCGACAATAACTCTGTCTATTGAAGCATCAATCTCATCCATACTAATTTTGTTCTTATCGTTTCTTGCAGTAAGAAGAGCCGCCTCGTTTAGAAGGTTTTGCAAATCTGCACCTGTAAAACCAGGAGTTCTTTTTGCAAGAATTTTTAAATCAACTGTATCGTCAAGCTGTTTTCCTTTAGAGTGAACTTTTAAAATTTCTTCTCTACCTTTAACATCAGGAGCACTAACCATAATTTGCCTATCAAAACGGCCAGGTCTTAAAAGTGCACTATCTAAAATATCAGGTCTATTTGTAGCCGCAATAACGATTATATTAACATTCTCGTCAAAACCATCCATCTCAACCAAGAGTTGGTTTAATGTTTGTTCTCTTTCATCGTGACCACCACCAAGACCTGCACCACGCTGACGACCAACTGCATCAATTTCATCAATAAATATAATACAAGGGTGGTGTTTTTTCGCTTGTTCAAAAAGATCTCTAACTCTTGAAGCACCCACACCAACAAACATTTCAACAAAGTCTGAACCGCTTATAGAAAAGAACGGAACGCCAGCTTCTCCGGCTACTGCTTTTGCCATAAGTGTTTTACCTGTACCAGGGGGCCCCACCAAAAGAACACCTTTTGGTATTTTAGCACCCAATTTCATATATTTTTCGCCGTTTTTAAGGAAGTCAACTATTTCAGACAATTCCTGTCTTTCTTCATCGATACCGGCAACATCGTTGAATGTTATTTTTACTTTGCTATCAAGCATAAGTTTAGCTTTACTTTTACCAAAAGACATTGCCTGAGAGCCGCCTGCCTGAAGCGTTTTTATCATTACGATAACAATACCTATTATTAAAAGAAGCGGGAAAGCTGTTCCTAAAAAGTTCATAAAAGATGAAGAATCACTCGGTCTTTTTATATTTACATCAACTTTATTCTGCTCAAGTGTTGGATATAAATTCATATCGTTAAGAGGAATCATAACTCTATATTGTAATAGAGCAGGTGGTTGCATAGGATTTTTAACGTTTGAAGTAATTTCATTTTTAAAAGGTTTTGCAATGAGGGAATCTTTTTCAATTTCAACAGATTTTATCTCATTATTTTTAACTTTTTGCACAAAATCGGTATATGAAATATCTTTAGTTGTAGTTGTTGAACCGGTAAAAAGCATCGAAACAAGCGCCAATGCTAAAAGAACAACCACAATCCAAATGCCGACTGATTGACTTTTATTCATAAAGTAAATTCCCCTATTAGACTTCTATTGAGAAAATTATACCATTAAAACTTAGTAATGTTAATTAAAATCAAGCAATTAATGGACAAGCCCTGCAAAGTATAGAGCCAAAGTTTCATAGACAAATTGATCTTTTATATAAGCATCTGACATTTGTTTTAGCTCTTGAATTTTATTTATATCACCATAAATTTTGTGAGAAAGGGTTTTATTTTCAGTATTTGCTTTTAAAAGTTCTTTTAAATAATACTGGATTGAATCTAAAACATCTTTTAAGCTGAGTCCTGATTCTATCTGATAATTATAAAGATGTTTTGAGAATTTTAAAGCGCTATCTTTTCCAAATTGAGGATATTCACCCATATAATCAGCCAAAAAGCCAGTATCATAAACTGTTTTACTATAAGAAGGGACATAAAATGCTTGTGAACGGGAGATTATAGTCTGTATAAGATCATTTTTATCTTCTGTTAAAAAAACAAAAGTTACGTTAGATGGTGGCTCTTCAATCGATTTCAAGAGCGAATTGGCTGCAACATCTTGCAAGGTAAGCCTTGTTAAGCCTTTAGGTGTCCAGAATAAGTTTTCAGAGGGACTTTCAGGTAAACAAAAATTTAGAGGGGTAAATTCATCTCTTTGTTTTTTTTCAATCTCTGAAAGCTCTTTAAAATCAGCATCGCAGAATATAAAAACCCTGTGATAATCAGATGTAGAAGCTAGTTTATCTAAAACATTGTCTATCTGTTCCTTTGATATTACTGTTTTTGCACTATCTGATTTATTGTCAATTTTTGATATCGTAATAACAGCCGGATGCTTATTTTCTTTGATCCACTTGCAATTCTGACAATCACAAGCATCATCGCTTTCTTGTTTGCAATTCAGCAAACGAGCAATTTCAACAGCCAGATGATACTGAGCCAAAACATCCATTCCATAAAAAATTATAGAATGCGAAATGCTTTTCTTTTGTGAGGTTAGACCTGTTTCAAGAAAACTTGTAAGATATGGAAATTTTTCTTTTAGTATTTCGTGCATAAATGTCCTAACTTATCATTGCAAGTTCAATTGCAGCTTCTGGCATTGTTATTTTGCCTGATTTTATCTTATATTCAGCCTCTAGAAGATTATTCCTGACTGAAATTAGCTTTTCGAGGCTAATATTTGTGAGTTTTTCTTTTGTTTTTTTGACGATAAATTCATGGATTTTAAGCTCTTGTGCTATTTGGGCTTCAGAAGCTTTTTTTTCATAATTTTTTATAAAAATAAACTTTTGAAAATTAGTCTGCAAAACCGCCAAAACCTCAAGATAATGCCTTCTTTCAGTCAAATGATGGAACTGTTTTAGAGCTTCGCTTTTATTTCCCTGAACAATCAAGTCAGCAAGAGCAAAAACATCATCAGAAGAAACGCAATTCTCTTTAATATCTTCTATTTTAACCTGTTTTTTAGGATAAATTGCAATCTTTAATTTTTCAAGCTCTGACGCAATAAGCATAAGGTTTACGCCAAGCTGCTCTATCAAATAATTTATCGTATTAGTGTCAATTGAAAGCTCAAAATCTTTTGCAATTTTTTGAATTTCTTGAGGGAGCTCTTTTTGATAAGATTTAAACTGAGGAAACTCAATAACTTTTCCGTATTTTGAAATTATTTTATAGAGTTTTTTTCTTGTATCAATTTTTTTATTTTCGTCACGCGAAATTTTTGCAAGAAACACAATATTTACAGAAGGCTGAATATTCTTAAGCGCCTCTTCAAAGGTCAAAAGCTGCTTATCATCAACACTTCCCTTGTTTCCTACAAGATATTTTTCAATATTGATTACAAAAATCATATTTCCAAACATCAGAGGCGTAGTTTCAGCAGTTTCAATAATTTCAAGAAAATCAGGATTATTCAAAACCTTATAATTCATTGATTTAAAAGAAGAATCAAGAAGCTCACATTTAAGCTTCTCGATTTCTTTTTTAATATTGTATTCTTCTTGCCCCCAGAGCAAATATACAGTCATAGATTAAACTTCATTTTCATCAATTAGTAAACTTGCGCCGATAACGCCTGCTGAATTTCCAAGTTCTGCTGCAACAACTTCTACATGAGAGCCTTGAATAGGCATTGCTCTATCTCTAATCGCTGCAATAATAGGGTCAAATAGGATTGCTCCTGCGTCAGCCACGCCGCCGCCAATAACAATTTTTTCAGGGTTTAAAAGATTCACAACCCCTGCCATACCAATACCGATGTATTCACCGATGGTTTCATATATTTTCTGTGCAACTTTATCACCTTGTTTTGCAGCTTCTGCAACAACATAAGGTGTAATTTCGTCTTTTGCAAGTTCTCTATATTTGGTAGATTTTCCACCCAAAATGTACTCTTCTGCCATTGCAACAATCGCAGGACCTGAAGCAAAAGCTTCTAAACAGCCTCTATCTCCGCATCCGCAGATAGGACCATCGTGGATTTGAAGTTTTATATGCCCGATTTCACCTGCTGCATTGTTTGCACCTCTTACGAGTTTGCCGTTAACAATTAAACCTGAACCGATACCTGTACCAACAGTGATACAGATAAGGTTATGGCAGCCTTTACCTGCGCCATAGTTAAGTTCACCAAGTGCTGCACATCTAACGTCATTGTCTACTCTTGTTTTAATCCCAAATTCTTGCTCAATTATTCTTGCAATAGGAACATCAACCCATCCGGGAATATTTGGCGCGATTCTTACAATTCCATTATCGCAATCTATTTGGCCCGGAAAGCCAAACCCAATACCACCAATAGTGTCTTTTGAGGTTTTAGTTTCTTTCATAAGGTCATATATTGCTTGTTTTATGTTGCTTATTGTATATTCATAACCCATTTCAGCTCTTGTCGGAACTGTATTTGAGTATGTGATATTTCCTTTTGCATCAACCAACGCAATCTTTACGTTTGTTCCGCCAACATCAACTCCAATTCTCGGCTTTTTTTGAAAATCCATACTTCTCAACTCCTATAAAAAATTATTGCTGAGAAAATAATACCATAAAAAGCAATCTCTTAAAAACGCTTTCCCAAAATTAAAAATAATATTCACAATGTTAATATTTTGTTACATGATGGCAATTTATTTTTTTTAGAAGTTATATCTAATGTACGAAACATTTATTTTATTAAAGGATTTATCTATGAAAATCATGCCTATGAATCAAAACATTCAACAAAAACCTGCATTTGGTATTTTATATCATAAGAAAATGCAACCTACGGTTGAAGGTTATAACATTGAAGAAATGAAAGACTATAAAAAATCTGCACAGCAACTCCACAAAACCTCTGATTCTGTTGCTTTTAATGTCTTTATCCAACCTATAGAACAAGGATCTGTCTTTGAAGGAAAAGGTGACATTCTAGTAGCTTATCAACCAAAAAACAAAAGTGCAAAATACCCTGAACACTTCTATTCATTTGCAGATTTTAAAGCAAACTTCCCTGAAATAATGGAAGATACCGAAACAAGAATGAGCCGCGCAGCAAAAAGACTTGCAAGTGAATATTTAAACACTTCATACAAAAAATTAGGCCCGGCAGAAAGAGGTGCTAAAAATGATTAATTCAATAAATTTAAGCTCAAATATTGCAGCTAAGAAAAATATATATGCAAAATCACAAAAACCAAGTTTTGGAATGGCATTTAGACATGTCGGAATGGACGATACAATTGGTAACCTTTCGCAAAGTGGTCACGACAGATATATTAAAGAAGCTAAAAGACTAGACCGCAGAAGCGATAGAAAAGGCTTCGATATTGATTTATATGGATATCAAGGATACGATCAAGCAGAGTTTGTTGTTCACTCTAAAAGACATGAGGACTTATGCCCTGATAGAGTAATAAACACAACAAAAGGTGATTTTGCTGAAAGTTTCCCTGATATGACTCGTAGCTTAGAATTAGAAATGAATGCAAAAGCTAAGATAATCAAAGGACAACTTGCTCTTCAAAGACAAAAAGATAAATTAATAAGACAAATATTCAATATCGGCAGATAGGAATTTCATACATATCATATATAAAAAAGCCTCTAAATTTATTTGGGGGCTTTTTGCCTATACTCTATGGTATAATTAGCCTATAAAATCATTGAAGAAAGAGGAAAAAGATGGGAGTTTTAATTTCCACAAAAAACAAAGACAGACTTTTTGAAAACAAAGAGATTATAAATATCGGTGCAAATACCAATTGCGACTTTGTTCTTGATTTTGATGAAGGAATATTTTTAACCGTTCAGGTTGAAAAAAATAAACTAACAGTCCTCAACAATTTTGGTTCTGACAAAGTCCTTTTTAAAGGAACTCCAATCGGGAAATCAATTGAAATAAAAGACCTTGCAAAGTTCGTTATAGAAGGAGTTGATGATTTTGTATCAATAAAAATCGTAAACGAGCAAAAAAACTCAGAACCTGTAAACCTTTACGGTTCAGGAGAATCTTCATGTATTAAGCAAGAAATAAATGCTCAAAAAGCAAAAATTGACGAAAAAAGAGTAAGCATTTTAAAAGAAATCGGTTTTAATCTAAATGATTTAAAGGAAAAAATAAAAGTAAACAGTGCAGTTGCAACAATTACTAACTTTGGACTTATTGTTTTTCCTTTTATAACAGTTATTTTGCTCTCTGATTATTTCAGAGAAATTCAAAACGGAATAGTTCAACGCTCAGGCCTTCCCACTCATATGAGGATTTTGCTTGTATGCGCTTCTGTTCTTTTTCTTGTAAATTTAGCTTTAAAACAAGGTGTATTCTTGTTTATTCAAAATAAATCAGGCTCTAAAGTTTCAGAGGTTCAAAAATATTCTGAAAAAGGGCTCTTATGGGGTTCAATTGCAATATATGCAGCATTTTTTGCAACAGTAATAGTTATGCTATTCAGCAGTACTTTTAAATTCCCGCTCCCTGTCTTTTTAATATCATTCTTTGGAATGGGGCTTTCTTTTATAAATGCAATTTTCTCAGGTTATCAAAAGTATCTTTGCGCAGATTTGAGCCTTTCTTTAAGCAAAAATGAATCAAGAGAAGACTACAAAAAAGTTTTAAATGAATATAACGAGTGGATTACACTTTTCGCAAATAATATGAGTAAAACAAAACTTCAAAATATCAAAGATAAATTATTTAATTTACAAATAAAATCAGTCGGCGAAACTATTATCGGGATATTAACGGCACCTTTTCTCGCATACGGTGTTTCAAATACTTTAGCAATGTGTTTTCCTGAAGCTGCCGGTTGGATTAGGATTTCAGGCTTAAGATTTAGCCCTGTTTTCCTCGTTCTGGCTACATTTTTAATAGTCTTTGCCTTCTTCTCTCTAGTGAATGCATTTGCTTCTACAAGAAAAATTCAAGGTTCAGAAGTAATTAAAAAAGACGGATTTTCAAACTTTGAATACCATGGAACTGAAATATACGGCGAAGAAGGGGTTAAAAAATTAAGCTCTGAAAAAACCCGCTCGTTAATTATTGCTTGTTCAATAATATTCATAGAGTTTTCTATGAACGTATCTTACTTCATTACAGAAATAGGCGGCGACTGGAATGGCTTGTTCTTAAGTATGATAGCAGCTCTTGTTCCTACGGCTTTACTTATCGCTGAAACTTATATTTTGAGCAATACCGTATTTGAAATTTTCGCCCACGAAGAGCTAATAGCAAAGTATGACAGGGATTAAAATGCAAAAAAAGAAAAAAACCGAAACAAGAATAAGACTAAATAAATATATAGCATCCTCTGGTGTTGTATCAAGACGTGATGCTGATAACCTAATCGAAGCAGGCAGAGTCAGAGTCAACGACACTGTTGTCAAAGAGTTAGGAACTACTGTAAGTTCAAAAGACAGGGTATATGTAAACAACAAATTAATAAAACCTGAGAAACACACTTATATAAGGTATTATAAACCGGCAGGCTACATAACATCTATGGATGACGAAAAAGGAAGAAAAACCATTTATGACATTCTTCCTGAAGAAGTAAAAACCCTAAAACCAATCGGCAGACTTGATAAGGATTCCACCGGACTTCTAATTCTTACTAACGATGGTGATTTAATAAACGAACTTAGTCACCCTTCAATTAAAATCCCTAAGGTATACAGAGTAAAAGCTCAAGGGAAACTAAACCTTAATGATCTTGAAGTTATGGCAAAAGGTATTGAAATTGAAAAAGGCCAACTTGCATACGCAGAAGCAAGAATAGTTGAATATGAAGGCAAAGATTCTGTCTTAGAAGTTATATTGTACCAAGGTTTAAATAGACAAATAAGAAAGATGCTGGACTTTTTAGGCCATCCCGTTATTTCGCTCAAAAGAGTTTCGCACGGCCCAATTGATATTTTAGGGCTTAAAAAAGGGCAATTCAAGTATCTTAGAGAAAAACAAATACAAGATCTTAAAAAATATATTGCTAAATTGAAAAAATCTTGCTCCTCTTAATCGTGTTTTTGATAAAATATTGTTGAGAAAAGAGATGCAATTATGTTATTAGAATTTTTATATGCAAAAATACATAGAGCTACTGTAACCGACGCAAATCTAAATTATGTTGGCTCTATCACAATAGATAAAAACCTTCTTGATAAAGCAAATTTATCTGAAGGTCAAAAAGTTGAAATCCTTGACATTAATAACGGCGAAAGATTTCAAACATATATTATTGCAGGAAAAGCAGGTCAAAGAGATATTTGCCTGAATGGAGCTGCGGCAAGAAAAGTTGCAATAGGAGACAAAATAATAATCGTAGCCTACGCAACAATGACTCCTGATGAGGCAAAAAGTTTTAAGCCAACAATTGTTCACGTTGACGAGAATAACGACATAACTGAATAAATAAAAAAGCCCCACAAAAGGGCTTTTTTTACTAACCTTCTAAGAATTTTTGCACAGGCGTTTCCATTGATTCTTCCTGTATTTTAAACTGCCCATCCGTATCTTTTACAATGATAAAATATGCACTAAATTTTTTCTTCCCTGTAGAAGGATGCCTCAAAGTAGTTATTTTATAAGTACCTTCATCAAGTTTAGTGACATCAATATTTGAATAAGTATTTTTATAACGAACTATTTTTCCTAATTTCATACCACTTCTTGTTTCTTTTTTATATCTTGCAAAAGGAACATTTACAGGAACTTTTTGTCCATTAGGTTTAATCACAACCCTTATTATTGTAGGGTTAGGAGCATAATAGCTAAAATAATTTTTATCGTAAGAATTTGCTGCCTTTACATATTTATTGAAAAACACAACCACCGCATCAGTATCTTCAGATGCAAAAGCAACCACCCCAATAAGGAATAGTCCTAGTATTAATAATATTTTTTTCATTAGAGAACACCTTTCGTAAACAAATCTTTTGGATTTTAACATAGCAGTAGGCGACCTTCAAGACCGCCTACTGTATTATCTTTATGATTAATTGACTAATTATTCGATTGTGAACTCAGGTGCTCCGAACATACCTTCAATTTCTTCCAAAATTGCAGATGGTTTTCTTGCATTGTTCTTTTGAGCAGCCCTTCTTTGAGCTTCCTTATCTTTTTCTTCTGAAGCATTTGTCAAGTGGTAGTAACCAGTACCGGCAGGTATCAATCTACCGATAATTACGTTCTCTTTTAAGCCTCTTAAAAGATCACGTTTACCTTCAACTGCTGCTTCTGTAAGAATTCTTGTTGTTTCTTGGAATGAAGCTGCTGATATAAAGCTTTCTGTGTTCAAACTTGCTTTTGTGATACCAAGTAGAACTGCTTCATATGTAGATTCTTCTCCATTAAGCTCTCTGATTTTCTTGTTTTCTTCATCGATTACTCTGAAGTCAACATATTCACCAGGAAGAAGTTTTGTGTCACCAGAATCAACAACTTTAACCTTCTTAGTCATTTGTCTTACTATAACTTCAACGTGCTTATCAGCAATTTCTACACCTTGTGAACGGTATACACGTTGAACTTCGTCAACAAGATATTGTTGGGCTTCTTCTGCACCGTTTAATCTGATTACATCATGTGGATTTAACGGTCCGCTTGTAAGAGGTTGACCAACTGTTATCTTTTGTTTGTCTGTTACGATAATATTTGAATCGATTGAATATTTTATTTCTTGTCTGCCATTGTCATTTACAATGTATAAACGAGGAACATCGTCTTCAATTTCGATTTCAGCAACACCGTCAACTTCAGCCAAGATAGCAGAATCTTTAGGTTTTCTAGCCTCAAGAACTTCTTCTACTCTCGGAAGACCTTGTACGATGTCACCTGTTTTTTGTCTTTCAAAGACCAATGTTGCAAGCATATCACCACGAAGCACGAGTGATCCGTTGTTAACCTGAAGCATTGTACCCGGACTGATTAAGTAAGGGCGGCCTGCGCGAATACTTACAGAGTTTTTAGAAGTTTTTACAACCATACCTGAAAGCGTAGATTTTTCACCAGATTCAGATATAATTCCGTCCATTTTAACCAATTCGCCTGCTTTTACTACAGGTTTTGATTTTAAAGGAACTTCTGTTTCAAAATTATCAGAAACAAGTAAAAGTCTTCTTACTTCTTGTCCGTCGCCTTTAATAGCAGCCATACCATCGTTTATTGCAAGAACTTGAGTTTTTGCAACAGGTGTTTTTGCATCAATTACTTGACCATCTTTTACAAGAAGTTCTGTTTGCATTGAAGCTAGAGTTTTTGCTGTACCTTCAATTTCTCTTCTTACAATCAATGTTTCAAGTACAACCACTTTTAATTGTCCGTCAACATCAAGTTCAACAAGACCTTTTAAGTGGCTCAAATACCCTTGCATTTGAAGAACCAAACTTGTTCTTGTAAGCAATGAACCATCTAGATTTCTAACTCTTGAACCATCTTTGTATTGAAGTTGAGTTACTGGAACTATATCGATTGATTCATCAGTTGTATTAAAATCAATTGATACTTCTTTTGGTTCAATGAAGAATTTTTGAACAGGTCTTACTAATATTTGAATTGGTTTATTAGATATTTCCTCTTCGTCTATTGCTGTAACGTCGATTTCTTCATCAAGATCATCAATTTCAAGACTGTCATTGTCTGAATCTAGAATTGTAACTATTGAAAGTTCTTTTGCTTTAATTTTTGGAGCAATTGCAGTTCCAGCTTCAACAATTTCACCTTCTTCAACTTTTAAATCATTGATACTTTGAAGAGTATGAACTTCGCCTGGTCTTACAACAACTTCGTGAATCATTTCATTAAATTCTTTAATCTCAACGATACCATCGATGTGAGAATATAAATCTTTAATGATTTCAGTTCCAGCTGTTACAAAAGTACCTGATTCAACCATTTTTAGAGATGAATCTTTATTTACTTGATGAATTTCATCAGGAATAAATATTACTTCACCTGCTTTTGTAATGATTTGATTTTCATCAACTTCAACACCGTTGTAACGAATTTCACCTGAAGATGCAACTGAATTTTCATCATCAATAAGCTCAGCGATTATCATACCGTTTTCAACTGTAGTATCGATAGGAGATTTCACGATATATTTTTCGCCTGTTTTATTTACTGTCCAGATTTGCTCTTTCTTAGTATTTTCGAAAACAGCATTCTTAGGTGTAATTGAAGCAATTACGATTGTTAATTCTTTACCTTGAACAATTTTGTTAATCTTTTTGCCTTCAAATTTTACTTCTTCAACAACAAGATTTTCACCAACTCTTACTTCACCGCCGTGTTCAGAAACAACGTGGATTTCAGCAAGTTTTTCGCCGGTTTTAACTTCTTGTTTGTCTTGAACTAATATTTTTGAACCGCCAGGCAAGTTATAAACATCTCCGCCAAGAACCCAAACGATACCGTTTTTATTTGCTGTTCTTGAAATGTTACCTTGTCTGTCTTTCTTTTCATCAGCAACGAAATCTTCAAATACTACTTCACCTGACAAATCAGACATAATATCTTTTGTCGCTTTTTCTGTTAGACGGCTTCCGTCACCTTGGCTTGATGGTTCGTATTCAGCAATTTTATCGCCTTTTTTAAGTTTAGTACCGGCATTTGCAAATAATTTTGCACCCGCAGGAACGTGATATTTATGTGTTTTCTTTGCGCCTTTATATTCAATGTCAGCTTCTTGGACTGTAACAAGTACTTCGTCCCCGTGACGGGTTCTTAGTTCTTTAACCATAACTTTTGTTACGACTTCGCCGTCTTCAGTAGCTATGACTTCTTTAACAGCACCAGAACCTTTGAATACACCGCCGGTGTGGAACGTTCTCATTGTAAGCTGTGTTCCAGGTTCACCGATTGATTGAGCTGCTATGATACCGATTGCTTCACCAACATCAACCATTTTTTGAGTAGTTAAAGCCCATCCGTAACATTTTTGGCAAACACCGTATTCTAAATCACAAGTTAATGGTGAACGAACCATAATACCTTTAAGATTTAGAGGTTCAATTTTTCTGATATCGTTTCTGTCTAATGTAGTATTTTTAGCAACAACCACGTTGCCATCAGCATCTTTAACATCTTCAACAATTGTTCTTCCCAAAAGTCTTTCTGTTAAAGGAGCAACAATTTTTTCACCATCTGAAATTGCTGTTAAATAAATACCTTTGCTTGTTCCGCAATCAGCATCTCTAATGATTACGTCTTGCGCAACGTCAACAAGTCTTCTTGTTAAGTATCCTGAGTCAGCTGTTTTTAACGCTGTATCTACAAGACCTTTACGAGCTCCGTATGATGAAATGATGTATTCTGTAACTGATAGACCTTCTTTAAAGTTTGATTTGATAGGTAAGTCGATGATCTGACCTTGTGCGTCTGCCATCAGACCTCTCATACCAACAAGCTGTGATACCTGAGATAAGTTACCTCTCGCTCCAGAGAATGCCATCATATATACAGGGTTTAATTTATCAAAATTTTCAACAACGCTTGATGTTAATTTAGCAGTTGTTTCTGACCAGGTGTCGATTACCTTTGTATATCTTTCTACTTCGGTAATTTCACCTTTTAGATATCTGTGTGTTGATTTTTCAATTTCAACTTCAGCATCCTTAAGCAAATTTTTCTTTGCTTGAGGAACATCTAAGTCTGCAATTGAAATAGTAGTGCCGGCTTTAGTTGCATATCTGAAACCTAAATTTTTCAGACTGTTAGCTAACGTAGCTGTTTTTGCACCGCCGAATTCTAAATAAACTTGAGAAAGAAGTTTCTTTAAAGAACCTTTGTCCATTTGTTTATTTATGAAATCAAATGATTTCTTTGTATTCTTATGCATTAATGTATCCATTTTTTATTCTCACCTTTAAGTTATTGTGCCATTCACGT
>JAEZIX010000063.1 GCA_023415935.1 Cyanobacteria bacterium OH_CDB_20
GTGGAGCTGCTAGATGGTACGTTAAGAGGTAAATGTGCTACTAAGCAGATGTATTTTAGCTTTAACCCTGTTAGCATGCAAAATTATTTGTATACGAGGTTCGGCTTTGATAAAGGCGAGGTGCCAGAGGATACATTTATTCTTAAGACTACGTACAAAGACAATAAGTGGTGTGATGAAGCTACTGTTAAACGTTTAGAAGCGCTTAAAGACAGGAGCCCGACCCGCTACAAGATAGAAGCCGAGGGTGATTTTGCTACACTGAACAAATTGGTATATCCAAACATAACAGTACAGGAATTTGATTATGTAGCAATGCTTAGAAGCGAAGATGAGCGCTATAAGCAGATATACGGTATGGACTTTGGTTTTATCAATGATTATACAGCTCTAGTGTGTGCTATAGCTGATACTAAAGACATGATCTTATATGTATATGATGAGCATTTCCAAAAAGGGATGCTTACAGATGACATTATAAACATGGTAAAGGCTAAGAACCTACATAAGACAACCATTATTTGTGATAGGCAAGAAGGTAGATTGATTGAAGAGTTGCGCAAGGGCGGGCTTAATGTTAGGAAGTGTAGCAAGGGTAAGGGTAGCATAATGCAAGGCATAGGAAAGATACAGGCTTATACAATTATAGTATTGCCTAGATGCACAAACATAAAGGCAGAGTTTGAAAACTACTGCTACAAAAAGGATAAGGCCACAGGACAGTATATTAACGAGCCGATAGATAGTTGGAACCATGGCATGGATGCTCTTAGGTATGGAATACAGTCGATTAAGAAAAAAGCTAAAGTGCTTACAGTAGGCTTATAGGGGAGGTGATGAAGTGTTTTATGTAAGTAGGGACAAAGAATTAACAAAAAATGAAATACTAAAAATTGTAGACAAGTTTAAAGTGAGTTATTTGCCGCGCTTGCAAAAGTTAAAGCGTTATTATGATTGTAAAAATGATAAGATTATGGAGAGAAAATTTAAAGATACAACAAAACCTAATAATAAAATTGCTACGCCGTGGTCTAAGTACATTAGTGACTTAACAACGGCTTATTTTATTGGCAAGGGTGTTAGTTATAACAGCACAGATTCAACCTTGCTTGATTTGTTGAATAAGACAGCAGATTACAATGATGAGTCAGCTAAAAATCAGCAACTAGCTATTAATGCGAGTATTTATGGTTTAGCGTATGAATTGGTTTATTTGTATGGGCCAGAAACTAAAATACGTTATAGTGTTCTAGACACTGAGGGTACAATACCTATTTTTAGTGATGAAATAGAAGAGGATCTGTTATATGCTATTAGGTTTTATGATGTTACGGATATTGCCACAGAAATTACTACTACAAAAATCATACTTTATAGTGAAACCGAGGTAGTAAATTATGACTATAGCAATGGGAATATTGAAGAAATTAGTAGAGACTATCATTACCTGAAAGAAGTGCCTGTAAATGTCTATAAAAATAATGCGGATTGTGTAGGAGATAGCGAACAGCTACTCGCACTCATAGATGGTTATGATATTAGTCTATCGGATACAGCTAATAGCCGAGAAGAGCTGATGAACAGTTATCTGGTGTTTAAAAATTGCAATCTAGAAGACCCAGATATAGAAGAAATGAGGCAAAAGAGGGTTATTAGCATTGAAGATATTGAAGCGGGGCAACAAGCTAGCGTTGACTTTTTAAATAAAGACACTAATGACGTTGAGCTAGAGCAATACACGACGCGCATTGAGAAAAACATTAAAATGTTTAGCGGTATTGGGGACTTGGAAAGCAAATCACATCAAACAGCTACTTCTGCTGAAATGTCTATGATGGGGCTTACACAGAATATAGCTATCAAGGAAAACTATTTTAGATATGCTTTAATGCGTAGAAATGAGTTGATATGTAATGCTTTGGCTATAAAAGATTTAGACTTTGACTTTAGCAGCATTAAAATAACATTTACTCGCAATTTACCTGTAGATACTGGTGTTGTAGCTGATGTTATTAGTAAGCTAAGGGGACTGGTAAGTACTGAAACACTTATACAGCAATTACCTTTTGTAACAGATGTAAGCACTGAAATGCAGAGGTTGTCTACAGAGAAGGAAGTTAACTCGTATGCTAACATGATTCAAAGCGGTGATGCAAATGGCACAGAATGATTACTGGTTGATAAGAGAGCAAAATAAGGCCCAACTAAATGCTGAAAAGCTAAATAAACAACTTGAAAAGGTGTACAAAGAAGCCTACAAAAGCATAAATAGGCAAATAGAAAAGGTATGGCTTGAAATGTTAAGTGAGGGGGAGATAACTCCTTCTAGTATTTACAAAAATAACAGATTAAAAAGCATATTAGATCAGGTTAACGAACAGCTTGAGAAATTGGGTGTGTACTTAAATGACAATTTGCAATTAAACTTGTTAGATACTTTTGAAAGCGCTTATTACGAAACATCTAAGCAATTAGGTGGGGCAAATATAAGCTTTTCTTTAGTTAGCGCGCAACTAGCAAATGAGATTGTTAATGCAAGTTATAAAAATGCGACTTATAGTGAGCGTATATGGAATAACTTAGAAGCAATAAGACAGCAAATTGAAAAGACTATAGTTGACACAGCTATCACAGGACGAGATGTTAAAAAAGCTAGTAGAGGGTTAGCTGAAAGAATGGGTGTAAGCCTTAATGATGCAAAGCGTATAACAATTACTGAGACCGACAGGGTATTACAAGAGTCTTGTAGACAGTCAGCAATAAGTAGGGGTTATAAAAGCTATCATATTTTGGTTGAGTCAAATGCCTGTGATGAGTGTCAAGCTGATTTTACTAGTAAGCATTTTGATATTAATGAAAGCGTACTTCCCAAGCATCCATTTTGTAGATGCTGTATGATTATAGATTTAGATTAGGAGTAATTAATTGCTAAAGCTAAAGCAATCTAAATTAGATGGTTCATGGGTAGTATATAACCCTCAGAATTTTAGCTTGCATACAC
>JAEZIX010000089.1 GCA_023415935.1 Cyanobacteria bacterium OH_CDB_20
AAAAAAATGACATGAAACAGCTTTTTTGTGCGATTATATATTCGTAGCGATTGGAATTGGAAAATGCAAACAGATAAAACTAGAGCAATAATTCTTGCTGCGGGAAAGGGAACCCGCATGAAGTCTGAACTGCCTAAGGTATTGCACCCGATTTTTAATAAACCTCTTTTGGGTTTTGTACTTGACGCTATTAATGCAAGTGGCTTGGTTGATGAAAGCTATGTTATCGTTGGACACAAGTCTGAACTTGTTGAAGATTTTGTAAGTAAAAATTATGAATCTGCAAAATGTATTCTTCAAGAACCCCAGCTTGGAACAGGCGACGCTGTAAACAAAGCATATAAAGACCTTGAAAACTTTGACGGTAACGTAATTATCCTTTGCGGGGACGCTCCATTAATCACTCCTGAAACAATTACGGAATTTGTAAAAGCACATAACGAAGCAAATGCTACTCTTACAGTTATGTCAGCAATTTTTGACAATCCTACAAACTACGGCAGAATTGTAAGAAACGAAAACGGCTCTTTAGCTGCTATAGTTGAAGAAAAAGACGCTTCACAAGAGCAAAAAGCAATAAAAGAAATCAATGCCGGAATATATTGTTTAAACTGGCAAAAAATAAAACCTGCATTTAAAAACCTTAAATGCAACAATGCTCAAGGCGAATACTACCTCACAGATATAGTTTCTTGGGCAGTTAAAGAAGGACTAAAAGCACAATCTTTCATACTTAAAAATAATGAAGAAATCTTTGGCATAAATTCTAAAACTCACTTGGCCGAAGCTACAAAACTTTTGAACACAAAAACAATAAATAAACTTCTTGAAGACGGAGTCACAATAGTTGACCCTCAAAGCACATTTATTTCGCCTGAAACAACAATCGGAGCAGATACTACAATCCTCCCTAATGTTTATATTACAGGCAAAAACACTATCGGTAAAAACTGCAAAATCGGACCTTGCGCGCATATCAGAGATGGCGCTCAAATCGGTGACAATGTAAGGATAGGGAACTTTGTTGAAATAAAAAAATCTGTTATAAAAGATAACACAAACGTTTCCCACCTAAGTTACATCGGCGACAGTGAACTCGGAAGCAAGGTAAATATAGGCGCAGGAACAATAACCGCAAACTATAACCCAATAACAAAAGAAAAAAATAAAACAATAATAAAAGATGGTGCAAATACAGGCTCAAACTCTGTACTAATTGCACCTGTTACACTAAACGAAATGGCATCTGTTGCAGCAGGAAGCGTCATAACAAAAGATGTTGAGGCATATTCCCTTGCAATAACAAGATCGCCTTTAAAAGTTATCACAGACTGGGTAAAACGAAAATTATACACTATAAAATAAATTGCTTTAGGAGGCAAGAATGGAACTAGAAATGGTATTCCCCCAAGGAACAAAGACTATTAACCCGACACATGATATCAAATTATTTACAGGACGTTCTCACCCGCAACTAGCAGAAGAAATAGCAGAATACTTAGGCACAACAGTAGGCCCAATGATTATTAAGAATTTTGCTGACGGTGAAGTTTACGTTCAGGTTCAAGAAAGTATAAGGGGCGATGACGTTTTCATTATCCAACCTCTTTGCAATCCTGTTAATGAAAATTTGATGGAACTTTTAATCATAATCGATGCATTTAAACGTGCAAGCGCAAAGACAATTACAGCAGTTATCCCATATTACGGATATGCTCGTCAGGATAGAAAAACATCAGGAAGAGAAGCAATCACGGCAAAACTAGTTGCAGACTTACTTACAACAGCAGGCGCAACAAGAGTTTTGGCTATGGATTTACACACAGGACAAATCCAAGGTTTCTTCAATATCTTGGTTGACCACGTTTTTGCAACACCTGTTATTGTTGATTATGTTCAAAAATTAAACATTCCACCATCAGAAATGGTTGCAGTCAGCCCTGATACTGGCGGCGTAGCAAGAACAAGATATTTTGCAAAACAAATGAACTGTTCTCTTGCAATCATTGATAAAAGACGTGATAAACATAATGAAGCAATAGCTGACCACGTAATCGGTGAAGTTAAAGGCAAAACTTGTGTTATGTTTGATGATATTATCGACACAGCAGGTACAATTTCTGAAGCTGCAAGACTTCTTGTAAAAGAAGGAGCTAAAGAAGTTTACGTTTGCGCGGCTCACCCTGTATTCTCAGGTCCGGCTATTTCAAGACTTGAAGAAGCTCCTATTAAAGAAGTTATTGTAACCAATTCAATACCTCTAGATAGAGCTTATATTTGCGATAAAGTTACTCAGCTAAGCATCGCACCTCTACTTGGTGAAGCGATTTCAAGGATTCATGATGATGAATCTGTAAGCTCGCTTTTCGGTTTTGAAAAAGAATACAAAAACTAGACTAAAGCTAATTTTAACAAATATATAAAAGAGGGAATTAAGGTTTCCTCTTTTTTTGTTTAACATTTTGTAATAAAGGAGAAAAAATACTAAAGAAATAATTTTTATTGTCCGATACATAAAATATGTGGAGAAACATAGGAGTAGTTTAATATGTCTAGTGATATGTCAGCAAATATTGGAAATAACCCAAATATAAAGGCAAATTTATTTGCTTCACCAGGAATTGGGGGCGCTCCGGTTCCAAAAACTGAAGCTGGAAATATCTTTGCAAAAGAAGATGGACAAGCATTGTCTCCAGAAGACATTCAAAAAATGCAAAAGGAAATTGAAGAAAAATTATTGGCAGATGTTAATAAAAAAGTTCAAGAATTTATGAAAACATTAGACTCTGGCAGTGAAGAATTGAGTGGCAGCAAAGAAGAATTTAACGAACTCATCCAAGATATGCCTATTGAAAAAGTAATTGAATTATACAAACAACAAGGTATAACCCCTCAAGAAGATGTTCAGCTTTATATAAACAAATTTGAAGGCAAAGAAACTAAGACTGATAATACAAAAAAAGATGAAGAAGGCATTGATATTAATATCGCAGATGCCGGAGTTGATACACAGTAAAGGAGAAACCTAAATAAAAAAAAGAGATACATTGAGTATCTCTTTTTTTATAATAATTTTGCAATCAATACTTCGAAGTTGCTGCATGAGTTTTTGGTACTTCGTATTTTATATACAAGGTATAAATTATATCTTTAATTATGTTTGCTGAACTCATATATTCTGCTAAAAGATTTGTTTTTGTAAACTGATCTTTAATACTTTTATTACTGTATGTGTAAGCTAATGACATATTTGACCCTCTTTCTTCTTATATCTTATCTACTTATATAAAAAAAATAGTCAATGTTTTATTGCCTCCATAACAGTGATTGTTTAGTTATGTAAATAATATATATCTTAGATTACAAAAATATTTCACAACTGCGAACATTGAATTTTTATGTAAACTATTGTAAAAATAAGACTCCTAATCTTAAAGAAAAATAAAAAGAACGCCGATAAACAAAATATGAAGGAAATCAAATAAGGATTGTGTATCGATGATTAAGAAAAATAATGCACCAAATAGTAATATATCAGAAAGCGTTGAATTCTTACTAAGAGGCGCAAAGAAGAGAAGAGCTATGGCTCTAGCAAGTGCAAAGATGATTAACTCCGATATGGGGATTAGTTCAAGATTAGTTGCAATCAAGTAAACCCGGAGATGTATTAAGAAAAGAAAAAGCCAAACTTTAATGTTTGGCTTTTATTTTGAATTCTTTTTTTTGTCTTTAACATTTTGAGGAACACCCTCATTTTTATTTATTATGACAAGAACCTCATCATCACCTGCCATTTTGAGGTTGTTTCTAGCAATTGCCTCGAGACTTTTCGAAGAGTTTATCCCTTCAAGCTCTGATTTTAATCTTTGATTTTCTTCATAAGCTTCTGTTTTGAGCTGTTTCATTTTTTTAATTTTAGAATTGTAATTTACACTCTTTGTAATGTTCATAAAAGCGCTAAATCCAATTTGTGCAAGACAAATCAAAAGTACAACAGTTAAGAACGAGTACTTAAATCTAATTTCATTCTTTCTCTTACGGTTCAATGTTTTTGTCTTTTCTTTCAAGTTAGGAGCAGTCTTAGGGTACCTCTACCTTTATAGAACATAATAACATTATACCTTATAATTTTAAAAAGACAAATCGTCTATAACTCTTGTGAGACAGCTTTTTCGAAGACAACTACTTTATTTCTTCCGTGTTCTTTAGCCTCATATAGTGCCTTATCTGTATTATGATAGAATTCTTCTGCTGTTTCTTCAGGGTTATAAGCAGACACGCCAAGGCTTATAGTAACATTCAAACTGCTAAAGCCATTAACCTTTGCTGCTGAAATATCTATATCAGCTTCTTCAACCGCTTTTCTAAGTCTTTGCGCTACAAAATGAGCTTCTTCAAGACTTGTTTGAGGAAGAAGTATAAAAAACTCTTCTCCACCATACCTTGCAGCAATATCATATTCACGAATTTCCCTGGTTATAATAGTTGAAATACCTTTTAGAACACAATCCCCTGCTGCATGCCCGTAGGTATCATTTACTTTTTTGAAATAATCGACATCGAGCATTATAGCGCAAAGCGGTGTGCCTTTTCTTTTTGTGGTAGATATCTCTTGATTAAGACGGGTTTCAAACTGGCGCCTGTTATTAAGGCCAGTAAGAGCGTCAAGGGTTGCGTGTTTGAGAACTTCCGCATATACATTAGCTCGCTGAATGGTTGTACTTGATTGTTTACCTAGCTGTGACAGATATTCTATTTCTTTTTTAGCAAGAATATCAGTTGTGCTG
>JAEZIX010000101.1 GCA_023415935.1 Cyanobacteria bacterium OH_CDB_20
GTGTTATAGCGCAAAGATTGGTAAGAAAACTTTGCGATAATTGCAAAGAACAACATTTCCCAACAAGGGAAGAAGCAGAATTCGTTCTTACCAATGAAAAAGAAATTGATAAATTCATGAAAGTACCTATATATAAAGCTAAAGGCTGTGAAAAATGCGGATACAATGGCTTTAAAGGCAGGCTTGGCGTCTACGAAATAATGCAAGTAACAAAAGAAATCAAAAGGTTAATTGCACAAAGCGCACACGACATTCAGATAGAAGAAGCAGCAATAGGTGCTGGAATGAAAACATTGCAACAATCTTGCCTTTCACACATAATAAAAGGCGATACAACTATAAGTGAATTCTTACGTGTACTAGGACCTGTAAATGATTAAGGAATAAAAATGCCAATATATAATTATGTAGCATTAAATAAAAATGAAATCGTAAAAGGAAAAATCGAAGCCGAAAGTCCTCGTCATGCAAGGCAGGAAATAAGACAGCTTGGATTTATTCCTACGAAAATATATGATGCAGATGCAAAACTAGAAACATCCGTTCCTGAAACAAAATCTGCACATATTCAATCTTTATCATTGAAAGAAAAGATAGACTTTACAACTACATTCCAAACACTCCACAGAGCGGGTCTTCCTGTTATTGAAAGTTTAATTTTTATGGAAAAAGATGCTTCAAGCCCGAGAATTAGACTTTTAGCAAGAGAAATAAAAAGACACATTATATCAGGATTGACTTTTTCAGATACACTGGCAAGATACCCCAAAGTATTTGGACATGTGTATATCGGTCTTGCAAAAGCCGGAGAAGATTCGGGTGAAATGGAAAGAACGTTTGAAAGAATCATTGAGCTTTTGAAAAAAGAAGGAAGAACAAAAGGTCAAGTACTTTCAGCATTAGCATATCCTTCATTCGTTATCTTACTTGCTATTGCAGCGGTTCTAATAATGTTAATGTTCGTATTCCCTGCATTTAAAGACATGTTTGATAACTTAGGAAAAGAATTGCCTATTTTTACAAAAATATGTATGAGCGCAGGTGAATTTCTAAAAGAAAAATCAGTTGTGGTTCTTATTGGAATAGCAACCCTTATAGGATCAGGTATTGCCTTATGGAAAAATGAAACATCAAGGAAAAAAATTGATGAAATAATGTTAAAAATACCTTTTATTTCAGATTTGTTAAAAAATGCAGCATTTGCAAACTTCTTATCTGTACTTCAAGTTGCATATGAAGCAGGTATACCGATTGTGGATTGCCTGTATTTATCAAATCTTACGTTTACAAATTCAAAAATGCACAGTGCAGTTGCAAAAGCTATCAAAAGGGTGCAAGAAGGTGCCCACCTTTCAACTGCTCTAAAAGCGACGCATATATTCCCTAATATGGTGTTATTTATGGTTGCAACCGGCGAACAATCCGGTAGACTCGGCGAACTTATGGAACAATGTGTTATATATATTGATGAAGAATTAGCAAGAATAATAGATGTATTGACCAAGATGATTGAGCCTTTGTTATTGATTTTCATAGGCGGAATCGTATGTTTCTTGGCATTATCGCTATATTTACCACTATTCCAATCATACCAAATGAGCTAAGGAAGGACATCTAAAATGACAGAGATAGAACCTATAGAGGAAAGTTTTATAACAGGCATATGGTCTGAAAGAATACTTGTAATTACAAAAGATTATGAGATTACAGGCAATGTTTTTATGCCTAAAACTGGTAGAAAAAACAGAATATTATCAGACATTTTAAACGGCGGAAAAAGGTTCGTAGCAATTAAGAATTGCGAAATTCTGCATAGAGAATTTCCTAACAGAAGACTTGAGCATCATGACTTTTTGCAATTGAATTTGAATTCAATAATTCTACTTCGTCCTATTACAGAAGATGAGAATGATAACAAAAACGCTTGATTTTGAAAAATGTCTATGATATGTATATATAGAGAGATTTGAGGGCTATTAGCTCAGGTGGTTAGAGCGCACGCCTGATAAGCGTGAGGTCCCTGGTTCGAGTCCAGGATGGCCCACCATTTAAAAGACACTTTTATAAGTGTCTTTTTTTCATGCTATTGCTTGCTTTCCGCGCCCAGTAAGTTCGAACACTATCTTGTATTTTAAAGTAATTTTTTAAATATCAATAATAGAAAGGATTTCAGAAGTTCGAGTTCTAGTTTTGGTATTACAAGCCACTATTTATATTTCTTTTTAGGTTTTTCCCGTTTTTTACTTTCTTTGAGACCGGCTAAAATTGTATCGAAATATTCATCAAATACGTCATAAATTTCTTTTTGTTCTTTTATGGCTTCTACAACGACTTCTCTTTTTTCTTCTTCTACAATATCTTTTGATTCTTGAATTTGTCTTAACTGAATTCTTTGCAACACTTTGAACAAGTCAAGATAGGCTTGCTTAGTTTCTTCGGGAGTGTATTTTACACCGTCAAATTGAATTTTTTATTTAGGAGGTTTGTTCATAAATTAAATTTAATGATAAAATATTTATTGTCAAAAAGAGGAAAGGCGAAACCTTCCCTCTTTTTCTTATTATACAAAAATACTTATCTTAAGTATTTTAAAACACTGGCTTCCCAGCCAGCTCGATGAATAATTCTATCAGCATGGTATTTATTACTTAATATATCTTTTTTGGGCAAAGCACATAAATCTTCTTTTTCAGGTGTGAAAATATATATAGCATCACCATAATGGATACTATCTAATACGATATAATTGTCAAAAAAGAACATAACATATCCTAGAAAGCCTAGAGTGCCAATCATCGTTTTAGATGGCTTATGTTCTTTATAGAAATCTAATCTTTTTAATGTTGCCGAAACAAAATCTTTTCCCCGCCTTGAGCCTTTAACTGAATTTATAATTTTTTCAAATGGATATTCTCCTGGAGGTAATATTTCCCAATTTTTAGATTCCATTTTGATTATTGGATTTCTTTCTGCATCAACAATTTCGCATTCTTTAAATATCTCTAAAAATAGATTTATTATAAATGTTGTCTTTTCAGTGTCATTTTTATCTATTTCTTCAGAATACAATTTGTTATCATGGTAAATTAATTCATGACTAGGTGGTAATATAAATTCTCTTTGATAACAAAGTCTTTCGATATCGATTATTTTAGAATGCCAATTTCCACCAAAATCTTTCCAACTCCACTCACGTTCTCCGACAATACGCATTTCTTTTGGTTCGCGTTTTAATGGAATGAATTTCCCATTTGCATTAAATCGTGTTTTGGGACCAATTGGTGTTGGCAATAAAGAATCACCATTTTTAAGAGATTTTGTTAATTTCAACTTTGTTTTTAATGCTTCAGTTAGTTCTGGAGAGCAAATTCGTATCTTTTTTTCTACAATAATATCCAAATATTGTTTTGAATTTCTAATATTTTTCTTTTTTATAATCATAAAAACATCCCCTATTCTAGTTTTCTTACTCAACATAAATTTCTTGCTATATAGGTGTTACATAGAAATTCCAGCTACAGAATCCATCGACCTAATGTAAAACAAATATAATTTAAAATTTATAAACTAAATCAAATATTGACTTGGAATATTTTTTTGCTATAGTAGATTTTGTGAATATTTTATAGCTGTCTTGAATCAATATTTGAGATAGCTTTGTTCTATTTTATATTAATTTGCAGATATTCACGGATAAATTAACAAAAAATTAATATTTGAATTCAAATATTAATTTTCATTATGCAACATTTTGTTTTCTCAAATAATGATTTATTTCAAAAAATGCCGCATTTACTTTCAGGGTCTTAAATTAGGCGATTAAATTACTAACTAAAAGTTCGAGTTTCGCCTCTTTCACTCCACCATTTCAAAAGACACCAATTAAGGTGTCTTTTTTGATGCTGAATTGTATTTTGAATTATAGGCGAAGACTTATGTTTTACTGAGTTTGAGCCTAGTCTATTTCGCTCAAAATAAAAGAGAAAATCTTTTTATTTTTTTAGTGGGATTTCAAAATAATTTGAGCCTAAGGCTTTTTTCAATGTTCCAAAGAATCCTCCTTGTGAAACGCTTTCTAGAAATTCATCTACACATTCTGCTGCTTTTTCTGGAGCTTTCCATGTTCTAACTCCAGTACTAGGGTCTACTAATAGCATTCTTTTTTCACCAACTCCATTTTTAGCAAGATCAAAAATAGGGTTTAAACCTGGTTCACCTTTAATTTTCTTACTCAAATTCCTTAGGGCTTTAAGAACGGTCTTAGCACTTTCATTTCCAAAATATTTTCTTACGGCTTGTCGATTTAAAGACATCCCCGGCACTCCCCAGATTAAATTACCTTTAAAAGAAGGTCCTGGTTGCTGAGAATTCTTATGAAGATTGGGCCTGATTGACCCTGTTGATATAGAATTAACACATATAGACATTATATTCTCCTACTTAATTTATCCTTGAATGTAATAACTCTAAAATATATAAACTTGCTACAAACGTAAGAAGTGATTAATAAATTGTAACATTACAACTGTAGCATTTTTACATCTTTTATAGGCGCTTAAATTCTTAGCATATACCATTTGATAAAATTTATTAAACTAATGTGGCATTTCAACTCCGATTATTTTGGATAAATTTAATTAAGAACAAAATAAGGGAGGTCTTTTTATGGCAAAATACGCTATTCAAATAGTTAAAGATGCAGGGATAAATATTGAAGAACTGTTGAACCTTTTAGTTACAAACGCAGCATCAGAAATGTCCACATATTATCATTATAATATCTTACGCTCGAATCTAATCGGGTTAGAAGGAGAAACGATAAAAGAAATAGCTGAAACAGCTCGTATTGAAGATAGAAATCATTATGAGGCGCTTGTGCCAAGAATTTATGAACTGGGAGGAAAACTCCCTGATAACTTAGCAGACTTTTATCACAATGCTTCATGCCCGCACGCAAACTTGCCGGAAGATAAACACAACGTAAAAGACATTTTGAAAGTTTTAGTACAGGCTGAGCGCTGCGCAATGGCAGGATACAATAAAATTTGCAACCTTACTTATGGAAAAGACCATAGGACATATGATTTAGCATTAGCTATTTTACATGAAGAAACAGAACACGAGTCCTGGTTTTCTGAATTTTTAGGAGAAGGACCATCAGGGCACTTTTTGCGTCGTGGAGAATCATCACCATTTGTTTCCAAGTTCTTAAGATAGGAGAAACCCTCTATAATATTACAAAACAAAAGGCACTCTTGGTTGAGTGTCTTTTTGTATCAATAAAAACGATAATAAAATAAAAATAAAAGATATTGCAAAAAAAATTTGATATGATAATATAATATTGACCCACGGGGGATTAGCTCAGTTGGTAGAGCGCCTGCCTTGCACGCAGGATGTCGCAAGTTCGAATCTTGTATCCTCCACCAAAAAAGAAGATTACATTTGTGATCTTCTTTTTTTATTGTTATTTTATTGGATGGAATAGCACATCTTATATACTTAATATAAATTAAAATTTTAGCAATTTTATATATTTATGATTATTATAAATTTATATTAAAAAATAAAGGAAATATTATGACTTTTGGAATTGGTGGCTATAGATTAGGAAATGGACGAATTCATTTACAGTTAACAAAAAATTTAAATAAAGCGGCAAATAAACTAGAACAGGCTGGCTATTATACAGTAAATAAAACTATTCCGGTAGAAACAGCTAGAAATATTTTAAGCACACTTGGAATAAAAGCAAGTAAAGCAATAGAGATATTACCAAAAACAGGAGATCTTGATTACTTTGCAGCTCATGGTTCTGCTCAAATTTCACAGGATGGAAAACAAATTTATACTATGGTAGAAAGTTTAAGAAGACCAATTAGCGCTTTTATAAAGAGTCTTTTTTAAATATTCTCTAAGTGAAAGATAAAGTTTTTCACCTGCTACTAGACTACAATTACAACCAAAAAGACACCGATTAAATCGGTGTCTTTTTTATTTTAAGGTTTAGTCTTCTTGCATTTTAATACATTCACCAAGTAGTGCGTAGCCACCTTTAGAAACAACCGTTTCACCTTGTTTCAAGCCTGATTTGACTTCTGCATATTCATCGCTAGATTGTCCAATCTCAACTTTCCTTTCTTCATATACATTTGGCTTCACCCTTACATATGCAAATGTGTAATCACCATATTTTTGAAGTGCAGTCTTTGGCACTGCCAAAGCATTTTTTGTACCGACATTAACAACCATTTCGGCGTACATATTAGGCTTAATTTTCCTATCAGGGTTAGGAATAGTCGCAATAACCTCAAGGGTTTTCCTCTCATCATCCAAAATGGAAGCAACATAATACAATTTTCCGTAAACATTACCATACTGATGACCTTCAATAACACCTGTGACGTTTTGCCCTACTCTAAGCAAAAGAGCATCCTTTTCAAAAGCATATCCAACAAGCCAGATAGAGGACAAATCTGCTATGTTGAAAAGTTCTTTATCTTTATCGATGATTTCTCCGGGGTTTACTTTCCTTGAAAGGACAACACCATCTTTATTAGAGCGAAGTGTTATATATGGATAAACTCTCTTGGTTCTGAGTGCATTTATAATGGTATTTTCATTACCTCCATACAAGCCAACCCTTTGGGCATAAACTTTTGTTAAAGTACTTCTTTGTGATATTAGAGAGTTTAAATTGGCTTTATCTTTTAACATTTGGGCATAGGCAACTTCATACTCTGCACGAGAAGCAATACCTTCATGATAAAGCTCGCTTTCTCTTTTATAAGTGAGTTTTGAGAGATTACATTGCACGCTCATCTGTTTAACATTTGAATCGACCATTATATACTCATCAAGAAATGCCAGTTGAATTTGAGCTATTTCATCTGATTTTATCTCTATTAAAGGCTGCCCTTTTTTAACAACATCTCCAGGTTCTACAAAAACATTTACAACTTTCCCTGCCACAGGTTCATAAACTCTATCCATAAATTTGTTTATTGCCCTAAATTGAGCAGGTATAGTAATTTTAAGCTGAATAATTCTATAATCTAGCACTTCTGTTTCAATCCCTGCACTTTTTTCTTGTTCAGCATCAAGGGTTATACGTTTAGTCCTTGAATAGTTACCTTTTCTATCATCTTGCTTTGAACATCCCGCCAAAACAAAAGCAATAAAAAGAAAAACTATTATCGTCATAAATTTTGTATTCATTTCTCTATAACTCCTTAATCTGAATATTTTTATCCAGTTTGAATTTCTTAAATAGAACCGGTATAAGAAAAATCCTGAAAACAGTACCAAAGGCAATACCGCCAATTATAGCTATTGCAAAAGGTTTTTGGCTTTGTGCACCGATTCCGTTTGAAATAGCAGCGGGGAAAAGCCCTAAAACGACAATGCTTGCAGTGATTAATACTGGTCTTAATTTTTGAACAGAGCCTCTGATAATAGATTCGACATTATACCCGTATATCCTGACGTGTTTAATCAAAGAAGAAAGTATAATAGACCCGTTTTGTATAGAAACGCCTATTGCAGCAATAAATCCTACCCCTGCTGATATTGAAAAATATGTTCCAGTGATAAACAAAGCAAAAATACAGCCGGTAATCGCAACAATAATCGAAGACATCGCAATAATTACATAAGCCCAATCTCTGTATGAAACAAAAAGAACAAGAGCAACAATAATCAAAGTTGCTGGCAAAATAACAGCCAATCTTGCATTTGCTGTCTTTTGGCTTTCGGATTGGCCTGTCCACTTAAGAGTGTATCCATCAGGCAGAGCCAGTTTTTTGTTTAATAATTTCTGTGCTTCTTTTACAGTAGAGCCGAGGTCTCTTCCTCTAATATTAAATCTTACAATGGCAACTCTTGAGTTTTCACTTCTTGTAATTACCATAGCGCCATTTTTTGCAACAAACTGAGTTACATTGGCAAGAGGTACAGGAATTCCCGAACTGGTTTTTATTATAACGTTTTCTATCTTTCTAGATGAATTCCTATCGTGTTCTTCTAATCTTAAAAACACATTGAATCTCTTTTCACCTTCTATAACCTGAGTCGCATTTTTTCCACCGATTGCTATTTCTATAACTTTTTGAACGTCATCGCTCATAAGTCCATAACGTCCTGCTTTTACCCTGTCTATCTGAAGCTGATATTGAGGCTGGCCAATTATTTGGTCACAGGTTAAATCAACAATTCCGTCAATGTTCTTTAATAAATTCATACTTTTATCTAGTAAAGACTGAAGTTCATATAAATCCGTACCATAAATTTTCAAAACAACCTGACCTTTTGAACCTGCAATAGCTTCTTCAACGTTATCTTGAATATATTGTGTAAAATATGTTGTGATTCCTGGAATTTCAGCCAGCTCTCTTGACATATCCTCGATTAATTTTTCTTTATTTTTATGCCATTTAAAACGCCAGTCTTTTGCAAGTTTTAAATCGACAAGATTTTCGATATTACTTAGAAGATTAGGATCTGTACCATCGTCTATTGTACCAATATGGGAGATAACATTTTTTACCTCTGGATATTCCATCAACTTTTGCCTAACCTGCCTTGCAACTTCAACAGAGTGATCAATTGTTGAACTTCTTGGCAAAATAGTTACCCTGAGCCATATATTACCCTCATCAAGATTTGGCAAAAACTCAGACCCCATATTTACAAACATAATAATACTTAAGGCAAACAACCCAAAAACAGAATATAAAAGCTTTTTAGGATCAGCAAGTACTTTTTTTAGTTTTAATGCATACCAAGCCTTTAACCTAAGGAAAGGCTTGTTTTTCTTTTCGATAAGCCTACCATTTGCAAGCCATAAAGAAGAAAGCCCTGTAAGCAGGAACAACGAAGATAAAACAGCCCCCAAAAGAGAAAAACCCATTGTAAAAGCAAGCGGGTGAAACAATTTACCCGCAACACCTTTAAAAGCAAAGAGAGGCAAAAAACAGCACAATATTATAAAAGTAGAAAAAGCTATGACTCCACCAACTTCTAAGGTAGCTTTATAAACAAGTGCATCCTTTTTGCAGGGGGTTAATTCACCCTTGTATTCTGAAAGACACCTGAAAACATTCTCTATAAGAATAATAGAACAATCAACAATTATCCCAAAATCAACAGCCCCCAAGCTCAACAAATTCGCCGAAATATCAAATATATTAAACATCAAAAAAGCAAAGCATAACGCAAGCGGGATAACCAAAGAAGCAACAAGAGTAACCCTGAGATTAAGAGTATAAGCATACAAAATAATAACAACAAAAAAGATCCCAAGAATGACATTGTGCCCAATTGTAAGCAAGGTTTCTTGTATGAGCTTTTCACGCTCATATATAGGTTTAATATAAACACCTTTGGGAAGAGCACTTTGTATCTTTTTAATATGATGTTTTAGATTGTTGATTGTTCTGGTAGGGTTTTCCCCCTTTCTCATCAAAACTATTCCTTCTATTGCATCATCTTCATTATCTAAGCCGACCTGACCTATTTTTAGTGCTGGCTTAATTGTAACAGTAGCAACATCCTTAACCCTTATAGGAATTCCTCTAGATGAGTTTATAACTGTATTTGCAATGCTGTTTGCATCTGTATAAAGACCAATCCCCCTAATAATAAAAGCTTGATCATTAATGCCAAAATAATTACCTCCTCCTGTTGAATTTGAAGCAGCAATCGCGTCGTAAATCTCTCTTACATCAAGATTGTAAAATCTTATCTTTTCCTGATCCAGAGTAACTCTATATGTCTTTACAGGTCCGCCAAAACTGGAAACATCGATAATCCCAGGAACCTGCTTAAATAACTTTATAACCTGCCAGTCCTGAATTGCCTTTAGAGTCATTGTAGAATAATAATCTGATTTAAGAGAATATCTGTAGATTTCCCCGATAGCTGATGAATCAGGACCTAATTCAGGCTTAACATAATCAGGAATATCAGCTTTATAAATCCTTTCCAAAACCTGCTGCCTTATCAAAGGAGAAGTAATTCCTTTGATATCTTCAAACACAACGTGTATGACAGACAATCCAAAGATTGTTGTAGAATAAAGTTTTGTCTCATGAGGAATTCCGTTTAATTCTTTCTCAAGAGGAATAGTAACAAGTCTTTCAACGTCTTCTGCACCTTTACCGGGCATCTTTGTAACTATATGAACCATTGGAGCTGTGAAATCCGGATATGCTTCGGTATCAAGGTTTTTAAAGCTGATGATTCCAAGCACGAAAAGAACTATTATGACCACAATAGAAACATATTTTTTCAAAATGAAATATTTAATAGCTTTTCTGAAGAATTTAGTCATCCAGCTTAAACTCCTCATCATTTACTTCTCTGAGAACACCAACCCAAGCATTGTAGTAATTGGCAAGTGCTGCAACATATCCGAGCATTATATTCTTATAGGACTGTTCTATAAAGATATAATCTGTTATAGACGTTTTCCCTATTTCATAGCTTCTTCTGGCTAATAATAAAAACTGATTAGACTCAGTGAGAAGAATATCGTTGTAGTAGTTAAGATTTGTCTGCGCGGTAACAAAATTAGCATAAGCTGAGCGTAAATTAACAAGGGCGTGATGCCTCACATTATTATAAGCAAGCTCTTTTTGCTCAACTTCAATTTTTGCGTTTTTAATCTCAGGATTATGCAAGTATAAAAGAGGGATGTTATTTATCTCACCAACTGCGTAAAAGCCGTTTGCGTCTTGCTTAGTTGTGGAATATTGTTTAGGCACATACATAAAACCTGCACCAATTTCAATGTCAGGAACTCTCTGCCTTATTACTGTTGTAAGTTTTTTATTTGCAACATCTATTTCCTGTCTTGCATTTTTTATGTCGAGTCTATTTTCCATTGCAATATTAAATACCGTTTCAAAATCAGGCATAATCCCTGATGGGTTAGGGGTAAGCATCGAAACAAATTCCTTTTGTTCAGGAAGATAATCCTCCTTCGAATCAAAATCATTAGATTCTAAAATAAGGTTAAATCTATATCTTTCAATTTCAACTTCAGTTCTCGCTGAATTTACCTGAACAAGAAGCTGATTCAGGGTCATTTTTGCATGAATGATATCCATAGCAGGTGATGCTCCTGCTTTATACTTTTTTTGAGTAATTATGACAAGGTCTTGAAGCAATTTTCTTTGATCATCCAATATTTTAAGATTTGATTTTGCAGCAACAAGATTTACATAAGCTCTTCTGACATCAAGCCTTAAATAAAGTTCCTGAAGCAAAACATTCCCTATGGCTAGATGGTAATTAGATTTTGCAAGATTTTTTCTGGGGCCACGCTTAGCTATTTCTATAGGCAAAACAATTGCTACCATGTCCGGATTATCTTTAGATGCTTGCCCGTCATTTAAAAAGAAAGGTATATATGGATTTTTTAGCCGGTTTGCTGTTTTTATGTCATTTCTTGCAATATCAATATTTTTTCTTGATTCGATAATTTCAAGATTGTGGCTGAGTGCATATTCAATGGCTTCCGGTAGACTTATCTTGTTATAAACTCTAACCTGAGCATATGTTCCAGTTTTTAGCTTTGGCTCTAAAGATTGAGGAGGCAAGGTTGTCGCTTGTTTTTTAATTTCCTCTTGCGATATTGGTTTTTTATATGGAACAGTTGTTCCAAGGTCTACATCGGGCTTCATATTTGGGGCATATAATTCTCCCAAATTTTGTTTGAGAATATTTTCAGGCAAAGATAATGGGGCGCTGTTATTTTCAGTTTTAGCCTTTATGCCTGCTGAAAAAGCAATGTTACCCGCTAAAAAAAAGATTATTATTAATATAAAAATCTTACCCTGCATTCAAATTTATCTTTCCCACTTCAATCTCCAAAACCATTAATTTTTTTGCCATAAAAAGAGTTTTTAGCGGCGAAGAATCAAATGTTTCGGTAGAAAGTTTAAGTTTAATAAGCGAATAAGAAATTATGATATTTATAACATTGTTAGAATTTAAAATTGCATCATCGAAAAATGCAAAGTAAGCCAAATTATCAACCATATACTATACCTCTAAAGTTAATGTCTAGGCTGATATCTAATTTGTTCTTTAGTCTGAAATTAGACTTATTCTCCTGTTCTTAACTTAAATCAATTTAATATCCCTCTAACCTATAAGTCCATTACCTATTTCGGTAATGGATAAGACTCGTTTTCTTATAGTAGTTTTGATAATAATAAAAATAAGGACACAAAATATTATTATAATTAAGATTTGAACCAATTAAGTTAATTATAATTTTTGGTAATAAAATCACATAATGTTTATATTATCTTTTGGAGAGATTATCCTTGTTTTGTAAAAACTAGCCAAATCTGAAGCTGACCTTACAGGAGGAAATGCATTACCAACATTTACGTAGTGAGTATTTGTGCCCGCATCAGAAATTATATTTAAAAAGCAAGGGGATTTTCTGCCGGTTATGACGGTATAATCCATCCCAAATCTTTCTGCAATTTCAGCAAATGTTTCTTTTGCTGCCTTAACCAACTGTACATCCCAATATGTCTGTTTTTCAGAACCTTCATACACTGACGTACCAACGCTTTTTTGAATCTCTTGCCATATGGAAGAAATCATACCTTCTTTTTTAGGAGGGTTTCCCCCCATAAGAAGCCCTTCTAATCTGACTTTTGAATTCCCTTTAAGTTGTTTTGCTTGCTCTATTACCTGAGCCATAACTTTTTGAATATCAGGCATGGTTTTCTCATAAGGTGAGAGATGAAATAGATTTACACGCCTTGTCTCAGGGTTAAATATTGACCCAAGAACGCAGTTATAAACGTCTTTTGTATAAGCACAGACTTTATTAACAGCCGCCTCAGATATTACCCAATCTAAATTTTTTGAATCCCCAACCTGAAAGGCATCAGGAAGTTGATCTAAGGTATTTTGAAAAACTTTTTTGTTAACCAGAAGAATATTTGCCTTGAAAGACGGGCTATTTTGCCTTGTATAGCCGTGAAAATTACTTGCAATTTTTTGCATAGCGTAATGGCTCCTCGTTTGTTAATGCAGATAATAATATAAAACCACTAACATATATTTTTGCTACAAATTTTTTTCATTATAAACGATAATTATGTTAGCCGAAAAATTTTCAGGATAATGAGAATTGTTGAGGCACCTACAGAATAAGACACTGGATTATATAAATACGTTTCTGAGTATCGACAGTTTTCTGAACACATTAGTTTACATAAAGATTGACAATATGTTAGGCATGCCTTACAATATTTATATAAGTTAGTTATGCCTAACATTTTTATCTTAGCAAGGAGTATTATGAAAGTTATAAAAGCCGAAAGCAAAGCAAGATTTGCATCACTCCAGCAGAATGCGGATTTAAAAGTTTTTCACCATCATATCTATGAATACAAAAAAGGTGTAAGAAACCTGATTTTAACAACAGAAAGAGCATCCGCTAAAGAATATATCGAAAAAAGATTACAAAATGAAGGCATTAATTATGTTATTCAAGATGTAAATCCTGAAAAAATCAATGTATTTTTCGGCGCAAAAGACTGCGTGGAAGTGGTGAGAACTTTTGTAAGCAAGAGGCTCAATGAACTATCTCCTGAAGAAGACTTTCTACTTGGAATAATGCTAGGATACGACAGGATAAAACAATGTGAAAGATATTTAAAAATGAAAAACAACGTAATTTTATTTAAAAGCGTTGTGAAATAAAAACTAAATTCTAATTAATTAGTATTCTTGTAGAGCAAACACTACTGCGTGCCTTAAAAAGCACGCTTTTTTATTGAATCGCAAAAGTTTTATTCAGATATCTCGCAAACGTCAACCCATTTGCCGCCTGTTACTTTTTCAAGGTCAGTTAGAGAAATCTTTACAGCATTAGACCTCATGCCTGCAGCAGGGTATACAACGTCGTATCTTTTTAGACTCTCATCAAGGTATACTTTTACATCAGAGTTTAATCCAAAAGGGCAGACGCCACCGATTGGGTGTCCTATTTGAGTTTCAACGTCGTCACCTTGAAGAAATTTTGCTTTTTGACCAAAAGTATCTTTGAATTTTTTATTATTTAATCTTGCCTTACCCATAACAACAATAACGATGGGACCTTCTTTTGTTGCCAGTGAAAGAGTTTTTGCAATCTCGCCTTCCGTGCATCCAAGTGCTTTTGCAGCAAGTTCAACTGTCGCTGTTGAGTTTTCAATCTCAATGTAGTTATCAAATAAATTGTTATCTTTTAATTCTTTTTTTACTAATTCAAGATTCATCTTCTCAACCTATCATTCGTTAATCTTTTAAAACGCAAAGTCCTTGTTCTTCAACAAGTTTATTGTCATTTTCAGGAGTTGAGCCTGTTGTAGTAAGATAATTACCAACTAAAAGGGCATTTATACCTGCTTTTAACCCGAGTTTTTGGTATTCGTCAGAGAACCTTGTAGTCCTGCCGCCGGCGTACCTTAAAAGGGCTTTCGGCATCGCTATTCTAAAGATACAAATAGTTCTTAGAATTTCTTCTTCATCAATTGCAGACTCTGTATGTTCTAATGGTGTACCTTCTATAGGGTTTAAAAAGTTTATCGGAACAGATTTTGGATTAAGTTCTGCAAGTTCAAGAGCCATTTCTACTCTTTGTTCTCTAGTTTCTCCCATACCGATAATAACACCTGTACAAGCTTCCATACCATATTTTTGGATAAGTTTTACCGTATTTACTCTGTCTTCAAACTTATGAGTTGTGCAAATATCGCTGTGGTAAGACTCTGCTGTATTTATGTTGTGGTTATATCTTTCAACACCTGCTTCTTTAATCTTTTTAACCTGATCTTCTGAAAGAATACCAAGTGAGCAGCAAGAATGAAGTCCTTCGACTTCTTTTACAGCTTTAATCATCTCGATTATTTTTTCAAAGTCATCCCCTTCAGGCGCTCTTCCTGAAGTAACAATACAAAATCTTGTTGCGCCATTTTCCTTTGCGCTTATTGCAGCTTTTCTTACTTCTTCAACTTCAAGTAAAGGATGAATATGAATATTTGCTTTATTGTGAGCACTTTGAGAGCAATATTTGCAATTTTCCTGACATTTCCCTGTTTTTGCGCTTATTATGCTACAAAATTCTACAGTATTATTAAAATTTTCTTTCGTAATTGTTGAAGCCATGTCTAATAAATCATTTAAATCTTTATTGTATAAATCTAATAATTCATTAGCTGTATATTGATTTTTCATTGTATAATATCCCTAAATTGTTTTGCTTACCGAATAACATCTAGTCTAGCAGAAAAAAATTTCTTG
>JAEZIX010000107.1 GCA_023415935.1 Cyanobacteria bacterium OH_CDB_20
TTTTTATGAGTATTGAAAATATTACAGAAGAATTTATGCTGCCGAAATTTGAAGAAGAACATGAGGAAGAAGCAACATTTTCAACAATTGCACAAAAAGATGATTTGCTTCAGGTTTATTTAAAAGAGGTAGGAAAAATTAAATTATTAAAAGGTCACGAAGAAAAAGACCTTGGCAAAACAATAAAAGAAGGAAAACCAAGAGAAGCAGCTATTGCAAAGAAAAAACTTGTACAATCAAATCTGAGACTAATTGTAAGTATAGCTAAAAAATATGTAGGACAAGGGCTATTATTTATGGATTTAATCCAAGAAGGCTCGTTAGGCTTAATTAGAGCAGCCGAAAGATTTGATTATGCAAAAGGCTTTAAGTTCAGCACATATGCAACATGGTGGATTAAACAAACAATTGTAAGAGCAATCGCTAACAATTCAAGAACAATAAGGCTTCCGGTACATATGGCTGACAAGATTAGAAACTATAGAAAAGTATCAGCAGAGCTTTGCTATACACTAGGAAGGGAACCTTCAAATATTGAGATTGCAAAGAAAATGGGAATTTCAGTTAAAAAACTTGAGACGATAAGTCAAGCAATGATAAAAGAACCTATCAGTTTAGAAGTTCCTATTGCAGACAATTTAATACTTGAGGATTATGTTCCTGATGATACATACAAATCACCTGAATTTAAAACTCAAAAACAATTTTTAACCGAGGACGTTAACAAAGTATTAGATTCTCTAAACGAAAAAGAAAGAATAATACTACAAGACAGGTACGGACTTGGTTCAGAAAACCCTAAAACACTTGAAGCACTCGGCAAAAAACTAGGGTTTTCTAAAGAAAGAATAAGACAAATTGAAAACGCAACCATACGAAAACTGCGGGAAAACTCCAGCATCTCGCACCTAAGAGAATATCTTAATTAACAATATTTAGCTGGCAGCCCTCAATCGAGGGCTTTTTTTATGCAAAGATTTTTGACAAAATACTTGCATTTTAACTAAATATGATACAATTGGGGAGTAGTATTCTTTATAGAGGGTGTTTATATGAACTGGTTTAACTTTTTCAGACCGAAATCCCAAAATCTCTTAGCTGTTTGTCCTATCCCGATTATTATAATTACAAGGGCAGGAGATATTACTTTTGCAAACAAAGAGGCTCTTACTCTTTTTGGGACAAATACCCTTAGGAAGAAAAATCTATTGAGCTATTTGAAAGATAATTCGAGCTATCTTGAAGATTTTATGGAAGAAAGCACCATTATTAAAATAGTAAATGAGCTTGATGAAGAAAAACTCCTTCTTGTTAAAGCAGTTCCCGTTAACAATGAAACAAGACTTATGCTTACTTTTAGCGATGTTTCTGAAACTACTAAAAATATTGATTCTCTTGTTAGCGAAAATGAATATTTCAAGAAAAATCAAACAGAAAAAGAAAATTTTATTATAAAAATGTCAAATAATATCTTGTCGCCAATCCATTCTATTGTAGGGTTCTCTCAAGCCATTCTTGAAGGTTTGGGCGGTGAAGTGAGCATCCAGCAAGAAAAATATTTGAGCATAATAAACAAAAACTCATCTGAGCTTTTAACAACGCTTGAAAGACTTGTACAAATGGTCGTTTTGGATTCAGGACAATATAAATTCGAGATTAAGAATTTTGATATAGTAAGTCTAATCAATGTTGTTGTTAATCAATCAAAAGCAAAACTCGACAGCAAAAAGATTGACATAGTAATAGATACAGAAGGTTTGATTTCCCAAAACTGCTATACTGACGAAAATGCGGTTAAAAATGTACTTGGCAACTTACTCGAAAACGCCATTCAATCTTGCGATTTCGGTAAAATAAAAGTTCACGTTGAAAATCTTTCCACTGAGTTCATCGTTGACAATAAAATTAAAATGCCTATCTATGAAGATGATTATGCCTATATCCTCTTGAGCATTGAAGATAATGGAAACGGCGTAGCAAAAGAAGATTTGACAGATATTTTTAATCCTTATATTCAGGTTGATAAAAATTCTAAAAAGAATCTGTTTAAATCAATCTTATTTGCGGTTACAAAAAAACTTGTAGAGGGTATGGAAGGAAGAATCTGGTTCCAATCTGAAGTTATGAAAGGATCTACCTTCACAATAATTTTACCTGTAAAAAGAAACCAGCAGCCTTCTGAATTTGCAGATAGAATGATTATTAAAAAAGAAGAAAATGTTCAAGAAATAGAATCTGAAGAACAAGATTATACCGAATGCATTGAGGAATTTGAAAAAGATGTCTAAAGTCGAGCTCAAAAACGTAACTAAAATATATGACAAGAAAAAAATTATTGATAATGTTTCCTTGGAGATTAAAGACAAAGAATTTTTAGTGCTTGTAGGCTCTTCTGGTTGCGGAAAATCTACAATTTTAAGAATGATTGCAGGTTTAGAAACAATAACAGAAGGTGAAATCTATATAGGGGATAAAAAAGTTAATGATGTTCATCCTAAAGACAGAGATATAGCTTTTGTTTTCCAGAGTTACGCTTTATATCCTCACATGAGTGTTTATGAAAATATCGCATTCCCTCTTAAAATGAGAAATGTAGCAAAAGAAAAAATTGATGAAAAAGTTAAAAGTGTAGCTGAAATTCTTGATTTAAAAGAACTTTTAGATAGAAAACCAAAACAACTCTCAGGTGGACAAAGACAAAGGGTAGCACTAGGAAGAGCAATCGTCAGAGAACCAAAGGTTTTCCTTATGGATGAACCGTTATCAAATTTAGACGCAAAGCTAAGAGTACAAATGAGAGCTGAGATCAAAAAGCTCCATCAGACTCTTCAAACAACATTCATCTATGTTACGCACGATCAAACAGAAGCCCTCACAATGGGTGATAGAATTGCAATTATCGACAAAGGCGTGATTCAGCAAGTTGACACCCCTGAAAATGTTTATAACAATCCTGCAAATACTTTTGTAGGAGGCTTTTTGGGTTCTCCTGCGATGAATTTTATCCCTGTAAAAATTGAAAATGGAAGCATCGAAATTAACGGAAAAACTTTTAAATTAAACGATAAGCAAAAAGAACTTTTGCAAGGTCACGACGAAGTTTTAGCTGGTATTAGAGGAGAATCATTTGAGGCTATAGATGCTAACTTTGAATTTGATGCTCCTGTTGAAATAGCAGAGATGCTCGGAAGCGAGAAGGTTGTTTATTTTAGCGCAAATGATAAAACTTGTTGCGCAAAACTAAGCGCAAATTATAAAATCGAAAAATCTATAACTTTAAAAATCAACACAAATGCTATAAAGTTTTTCGACAGCAAAACACTAAAAAGCCTTTAGTCTATTTTCCAAGCTTTTCTAAAATGCCTTTTAAAGCAATTTTTACGTGCGCATAATTGAGTCCACCTTGCATATAAGCTGCGTATGGCGGGCGAATAGGTCCATCTGCAGATAACTCAATCGTAGAACCTTCAATAAAAGAGCCCCCTGCCATAATTAGCTTCACATCATACCCCGGAACTTCATCAGGAATAGGCGTAAGATAAGATTCAACCGGAGAATAGCTTTGGAGCGTTTTACAAAAATCTAAAAGCGGTTTCTCTTCGCCAAATTTTATAGTCTGAATAATATCTGTTCTATACTCGTCAGGCTTTGGAGTTGATACATAGCCGATATCTTCAAATACTTGCGAAGCCAAGACTGCACCTTTTAACGCTTCAGAAACAATTGAAGGCGCCATAAATATACCTTGAAAAATAAGCCTTGACTGGTTAAACATGCAGCCACCTTCAGAACCAATGCCTGGAGCTGTAAGACGAGATGCCGCAAGCTCTACAAATCTTTCTTTACCTGCAACATATCCTCCTGCTTCAACTATCCCGCCACCGGGATTTTTAATTAATGAACCGGCAATTAAATCTGCCCCTACATCAGTAGGCTCAAGTTTTTCAACAAATTCACCATAGCAGTTATCAACAAAACAAATACATTCAGGATTATTATTTTTAGCTATTTCAATGATTTTTTTTATAGTTTCAATATTTAAAGAATTTCTCAAAGAATATCCACGAGAGCGCTGGATTAAAATCATTGTAGTACTTTTATCAATCGCTTTATCAATAGCTTCAAAATCAACGTCAAAGCCATTTTTCAAAGGAATCTCATCATAAGAAACACCGTGTCCTGCAAGGGATGCCCTTTTGTCTCCGCGCTTTCCAATTACTTCTTCCATCGTATCGTATGGCGCGCCAGCAACTGATATAAGTTTATCGCCATATCTTAAATTGCCAAACAAACAGCAAGCAAGCGCGTGAGTACCAGATACAAACTGGGTTCTGACAACAGCTTTTTCAGCATTAAAAATATCTGCAAAAACATTGTCTAATGCTTCTCTTCCCAGGTCATCATGCCCGTAGCCAGAAACTGAAGAAAAATGTTCCGCACCAATTTTATTTTTTCTAAAAGCGTTAAGAACTTTTTCTTGATTATATTCTTTTACTTCATCAATATATTTAAACTGGTTTTGAACTTTTAATTCAGCATTTTCAATGATTTTGCTATTCATAAATACCTTCTCTCACAATTTGTATAGAAACACAAATAAAGCCTATCTTCAATATTAGAAAAATAATTTTACAATTATCGCACTTTTGTTATTAAATATAATATTTTTGAAGTAAAATATTAATACATTAATATATGATAGAAGAAAGAGTTTTATTTACACTATGAAAGAGCTTAAGAGTAAGGAAGAACAGTATAATATGTTCCTAAAATACAACGAAACATCGAAAAGAAATAACAAAAATAATTTTGGAAAGACAATCCTAACGTTGATACTGGTTATGCTGGCTTTAACATTAGGAACTTTTATATATGTAGTTAATAACTCAGAAAGCGACTTGGCTCTTGGGTTACAAACATTTTTCTCTGAACTCTCAAAGGGTCTCAGGCAAAGTAATAAAGATTCTAACGGCTTTTCGTTCTTAAAAAGTAGACAAAATCTTCTTATTTTGGGAGTCGATTCAAACGGCGACCAATCAGATAAATTTATAGGCACACGCTCTGATACAATTATGCTTTTAAGTATTGATACAAAAGATAGAAGCGTTAAAGCAATATCAATTCCAAGAGACAGCAAAGTTTATATTGCAGACAACCACGGTGTACAAAAAATAAATGCGGCTCACGCTCTTGGCGGTGTAAATTGCACAATAAGAACTATTGAAGACACGCTTGGCGTTAAAATTGACAATTATATCGTTGTAAATAATGAAGGCGTAAGAAAACTTGTAGATGCAATAGGCGGTGTTCCTGTCTATATTGAAAAAGATATGTATTATAACGACAACACAGGTAATTTGCATATTAATCTTACAAAAGGTATCCACGTTCTTTACGGAAAAGATGTTGAAGGTTATTTAAGATACAGAAAAGACGGCCTTGGAGATATCGGAAGAACTTCAAGACAACAATGGTTTATAAAAGCATTAATGGAAAAACTTCAAACTCCTGAAGCAATAACAAAAATTCCTGAAGCTCTAAAAATTGCGAATGCTTATGTACAAACTGATTTAAGCCTATATCAACTTTCACAATATGCTGCTTTTGCAAGAGGAATCAATCTTGATAGCGTAGAAGTTGCAACACTTCCTGGTGGTCCTAACAAGAAAGGATACATCAGCTACTGGATTTTAGACCCTGACAAAACTCAAGAAGTAGTGGACAGAATGATTCATAGAAAGAAAACAACATTTGACGAGCGAAAACTTGTTGCAGGAATTATGTATTCAAGAGACAAAGAAGAAGAAGCAATGAAAATTAAAGAAGAGCTTAAAGAAAACGGATACGAAGTAAACTGTATCGGTATTGCAAACCTTCCTCACTCACAGGTTATCGGGCACAATGAAGCTGTTACAAGCGAGTTTATAAACTGGCTTAAGAAAAAAGTTCCTGAACTAAGACACACTCAATTTGTATATGATCCTATTAAAACATATTGCGTAAAAAGTGACTTTACAATAATAGTTTCAGGCTCTTAAACCAATAAAAAGCAACGAAAGAGGTATCAATGTTACTTGATATTATCAAAAATAGAGGCAGCGTAAGAGCTTATTCAAATAAGAAAATTGAAGATGATATCTTGAATGAAATCCTTGAAGCAGGACGTTTAGCTCCATCTTGGATGAATGTTCAGCCATGGCACTTCATTGCAGTATCAGATAGCGAAACTAAAAAGCTCTTATCTGAGCTTGCAGCAGGGCAAAAACATGTTGCAAATGCGCCTTATGTAATTGTTGTTTTAGGCGATTTTAATGCTTGGGAGAAACCTGTTTTCGGTAAAGTTTTAAAAGAAACCAAAGGGATTGATGACGCGGGCGTTGACTATATTACGAGCACACCATCATTGTATCCCAAACTTCAAGGTGAAAGCATACTTGTTGCAAGAACAGTAGAACAATGCACATATTCAATGGCATTTATGATGCTTCAAGCAAAATCATTGGGCATAGATTCTTGCGTAATAGGAGCTTTCGGAAATGAACTCACAAACTTTAATCAAGAAATATATAAAAAAGCAAAAGAAATATTGAATATCCCTGATAATAACTATATTACAGGAATGTTAACACTCGGCTATCCTGAAAATGACTCTATACGACATCACAAGATTAGGAAAAATTTTAGTGATGTAGTTTCAAAAGAAAAATATTAGAAAGAGTTATAAAATGGAAAATTTAAGAGTAGCAATCCCGAACAAAGGAAGATTATCGGAAAAGATTTATGATTTACTAAATAGAGCAGGGTTAACTTTCCCTTCAAAGGATGAAAGAACGCTTCAAGTAACGACAAAGGACAAAAAATATTCGATTATATTTGTCAGAACACAGGATATTCCAAGATTTGTTGAAGATAATGTAGCCGATATAGGTTTTACAGGCTTTGACATAGTAACAGAACTTGGCTCAAATGTTGACAAAATAATGGATTTAGACTTTGGATACTGCGAAATGGTTGTCGCCGTAAAAGAAGAAGACCCTTATAATTCATCTCAAGAATTGCCTAAGGAAATCAAAGTTGCAACATCTTTCCCTAACATTGCAAAAGAATATTTTGAAAAGTTGGGCAAAACTCCAAAAGTTATTGAAGTATCAGGCGCAACAGAAATCACACCAAGACTGGGGCTAGCTGATGTTGTTGTAGATATTACATCATCAGGAGCAACCTTAAAATCAAATAAGCTAAAAATCATTGATAAAATTTTAGAATCAACGGCTATTGTTATTGCAAGAAAAGGATTATCCGAAGATCTTCAACAAAAAACTCAAAGCCTTTTGCGCGCTTTAAAAGCTGTAATTGACGCAAGAGAGAAAAAATACTTAATGGTCAATATTCCAAAATCATCAATTGACAGACTAAAAGAATTCTTACCGGGACTATCTGCTCCAACTGTAACAACGCTTTGGGGAAATGATGAAATGGCAGTTGTTCATGTAGTTGTTGATAAAGATAAAGTTTATGAAAGTATTGAAAAACTAAAAGCTATTGGTGGTCAAGGCATTTTAATTATGACCGTTGATCAAATGGTGAAATAAATGAATTACCCAAATTTAGAAGAACTAATAAAAACTATAGAAATTTTACGATCTGAAAACGGTTGCAAGTGGGACAGAGAACAGACTCACGAATCTTTAAGACGCAATATGATTGAAGAAGCCTATGAAGCGGTCGACGCAATCGATGATAATGATTGCAATCACCTTAAAGAAGAGCTTGGGGATGTTTTGCTTCAGGTTGTTTTGCATTCTCAGATTGCAAAAGAATATGATGAATTTACAATAGAAGATGTTGCAAAAGAGATTAATCAAAAACTTATTCACAGACATCCTCACGTTTTTGGAGATGTAAAAGTAAATAATACTCAAGAAATTCTTGATAATTGGGAAGAACTTAAAAAACAAGAAAAACCTCATAGAACCTCCATTATGGACGGCATTTCAAAAGCGCAGGCAGCTCTTATGAGCGCGCAAAAAATCAGCAAAAAAGCGGTTAAAGTGGGCTTTGAATGGCAAAATGAACAGCAATTGATTGAATGCCTCCTATCTGAGCTCAAAGAATTTCAAGAAGCAAAATCATTTGGACATAAGGAAGAAGAGCTTGGGGATTTGCTCTTTGCAGTTGTAAACCTTGCTCGCTGGAATAAAATTGACGCAGAGCAAGCACTTCTAAAATCAAATAAAAAATTTATGCAACGCTTTAGGACAATGGAAAATTTAACACAAAAAAATCTTGAAGATTTATCATTTGAAGAATGGGATTCTCTTTGGAAGAAAGCCAAAAAAGAGATAGCCACAAGATAAATATACTATTTTTTATCATTTTCTATTTTGGCATTGGGACCATTATGCACTTTATAAAAGTAATCGCCAAGTTTTGTATTGTGTTTTGAGTCATAAGCATTAAAAGCAAGTCCCAACAAAGCTCCTACTGCTAAAATCCCAAAACCCATAAAAGCTCCTATTGATAAGTTGGCGCTTGGTTTTACGATATTCTTCTTCTTGATTATTATATCTGTAAGTTTTTGATTAACAAAAATATCTACTAGTGCCGCCCCAAAAATAAATGAAGTAACACTACTTTTCATTCTTGACCACGTTTTGGTTTTATTTTTGATTGAATCATCAGATTTAAAATTAACACTTTTTTGAATTGACAATACTCTCATAAAATATTCCTTTTTTAGTATTAAAACCAGTTTAGCATATTTTTTGTTAGTTTAAATAGATAGTTTTAAAAAAAGCCTGAAGATATAATCCTCAGGCTTTTAAGCTTTTTAGTATATTACTAGCAGCAGCAAGTTTGTTTTGCTTTATTTGCTTCAATAACTGCTTGAGCAGCCGCTAATCTTGCTTGTGGAACTCTGAATGGTGAGCAAGATACATAATTCAAACCAAGTTTTTGGCAGAATTTAACTGAATTTGGATCGCCACCGTGTTCTCCACAGATACCACGTTTTAGGTTAGGTCTTACTTTTAGAGCTTTTTCTAAAGCAATTTCCATAAGTTGTCCTACACCTGTTTGGTCTAGAGTTTCAAACGGATTTTGCGGAAGGATTTTATCTTCAACATATTTGTTTAAGAATTTGCCTTCAGCATCATCTCTTGAATAGCCGAATGTCATTTGAGTCAAGTCGTTTGTACCGAATGAGAAGAACTCAGCATATTCAGCAATTTCATCAGCTGTAAGAGCCGCACGAGGGATCTCAATCATAGTACCGAACATATAATCTACGTTCACGCCTTTTTCGTCCATAACTTCTTTTGCAACTCTTTCAAGAACGTCTCTAGCTGCTTTAAGTTCGTTTACGTGACCTACAAGAGGAATCATAACTTCAGGTTTTACATCTAAGCCTTCTTTTTTCAAGTCACATGCAGCTAAGAAGATAGCTCTTACTTGCATTTCGTTGATTTCAGGATATGTTAAACCAAGTCTGCAACCTCTTAAGCCCATCATAGGGTTAGATTCAGAAAGCATTTCAACTGTGTGAAGAAGTCCTTCTTTTTCAGATGCATCTTGACCTTTAGCTTTTAAAGTAGCAACTTCAGCGATTAATTCTTCTTTTGAAGGTAAGAATTCGTGAAGAGGTGGGTCTAAAAGTCTGATTGTCATTGGAAGTTCGCCTAAAGCTTTGAACATATCATAAAAATCTTGATATTGCATTGGAAGAAGTTTATCTAACGCTTCTTTTCTTGCTTCAGGAGTACCAGCGATAATCATTTTTTGTACCCAAGGAAGTCTTTCTGGATCCATAAACATATGTTCTGTTCTGCAAAGACCAACACCTTTTGCGCCAAGCTCAAGAGCTTTTGCAACATCACCAGGTGTATCAGCGTTTGCTCTTACTTGAAGTTGTTTTACTTCATCAACCCAAGAGAACAATGTTTCAAATTTATCATCCATTGTTGGAAGAATTTTTGTAACTGAGCCTTCCATAACTTCACCTGTACCACCATCTAAAGAGATGATATCATTTTTGCGGAATACTCTTCCGTCAGATGCAGTTAAAGTTTCATTTTTAAGGTCAATTCTAAGATCTTCACAGCCTGCAACGCATGGTTTACCCATACCTTTTGCAACTACTGCTGCGTGAGATGTCATACCGCCTCTTAGTGTTAATACACCTTGAGCAGCAATCATACCGTGAATGTCATCAGGACAAGTTTCGATACGAACCAAGATAACATCTTCGCCAGCTTCGCCTCTTGCTGCAGCTTCGTCTGTATCAAATACAACTTTACCAACAGCAGCTCCAGGAGATGCAGCTAAACCTTTAGAAATAGCTTTTGCAGTTGCTTTTGCTTTAGGGTCAAAGCTTGGCAACAAGATTTGATATAATTGATAAGGATCAACTAATTCAATAGCACGTTCTTTTGTAATGATACCTTCTTGTGCCATTTCAACTGCAATTCTTACAGCAGCTGTAGCTGTTCTTTTACCGTTACGAGTTTGAAGAACATATAATTTACCTTTTTCAATTGTAAATTCCATATCTTGAACATCTTTATAAACTTTTTCAAGATTTTTTGCAATATCAACGTATTGTTGATAAAGTGCAGGCATTTCGTTTGCAAGTTCAGCAATTTGTTTTGGTGTTCTGATACCAGCAACAACGTCTTCACCTTGAGCGTTTGTTAAATATTCACCATAGAAAGCATTTTCACCGGTAGATGGGTTTCTTGTGAAAGATACGCCTGTAGCTGAATCATCACCCATGTTACCAAATACCATTGTTTGAACGTTTACAGCTGTACCGTAGTTGTGGTCAATTTTGTAGTGGTTACGGTATGCAACTGCACGAGGAATATTCCAAGAGCTGAATACAGCTTCGATAGCAGCTTGAAGTTGTACATATGGATCTTGAGGGAATTCTTTACCTGTTTCGTTTTTGATGATTTCTTTATAAGCAGGAATTAAAGATTTAAGACCTTCTACAGAGACTTCTGTATCAAGTTTTACGCCTTCTTTTGCTTTAACTTCATCAAGAACTTCTTCGAATTTTTCTCTTTCGATTTCCCAAGCAACAGAACCGAACATTGTTAAGAAACGACGGTAGCTGTCGTATGCAAATCTTTCATTATTTGTAAGAGCAAGAACGCCTTCTAAAGTAGAATCATTAAGACCTAAGTTTAGAATTGTTTCCATCATACCAGGCATAGAAAGTCTAGCACCTGAACGAACTGAAACCAATAATGGGTTAGATGCGTCACCGAATTTTTTACCTGTTTGACTTTCAACATCAGCTAATGCTGCTTTTACGTCATCCATCAAGCCTTCAGGCATTTGATTGCCGTTGTTGATGTATTCCATACAAGTTTCGGTAGTGATTGTAAGTCCTGGAGGAACAGGTAAGCCTGCATTTGTCATTTCAGCTAGATTTGCACCCTTTCCGCCAAGGAGGTTTTTCATCGAAGCATCACCTTCTCTGAATAGCCATACTCTTTTTTGTGTCATTTTTCTAATCTCCTAATTGTTTGTTATACTAACACTTACGTGATTTATT
>JAEZIX010000069.1 GCA_023415935.1 Cyanobacteria bacterium OH_CDB_20
TTTTTTTTGACGCTTGATTTAGATTTTCTGCCATTTCAGCAAGACTTTTTGTCATTGCAGATACATTATTCACAGAAGTATTCACTCCTTTTTGATTTTCTTGCATAAGTATTGTAGTCATTTTGAAGAAATTTTCCATTTCCATATTTGCGACCTGCATAGCATTCAGAGCTTTTATAACATGTATAGAAACCAAATCCGTTACACCAGAAACATTTTGCCCCAACATAAATTCTTCCAAACTATATGGTGATATTCCTTCTAACATATCCCCTTTGCTCATCATTATTAAACTTGGACTTGACGGATATATAAACTCTAAATAGAGTTCACCATTCGGGAAATTTTTCATCTGAACCGTCGTATTTTGAGGTAATTTTAGGTTTGTCTGTGTCAAATTTACTTTTACAAGAGTGTGACTAAAATCCTTGTCAGGTTCAATACTGATAATCTTTCCCACTTTAAAACCGTTGTAATATACAGACATATTTTTGGTGACAGGACCTAGCTCATTGAACCTTATAACAACATAATAATTCGCATTATAAATATACACTAAAACAATAATCAAAAAAATTATTGTTATAATCAATATTTTCTTTGAATTCTTTATTAGACTTGAAATATTGTCCAAAATTCTTGCCATAAAACTTTGCTTGCCCATTCATAGATTTACTTAAATCCGTTGGCTCATATATATGCTAAAACATTATTAATTTCTATTATCTTTATGGATAAAACCAGCTGTCCTGAAAGTCAGGATAATAATGAAATCCAAAAATCTACACAAGCTAGAATATAACCATAAACTTGAACTAAAAAACTGTTAACTTGACAGGATATTTAGTAGTATTCTACAATAGAAAAACATTTTTTAATTTCGAAAGGCATAGAAATTAGTATTAAAAGTCCCATATTAAATTTTATTGATAAAGACTCTATGCAACAATTTCAAGACAGGCTTGCTTCAGAGTTAGGGGTTGCACTGATTTTTGCTTACAATGGACAAATGATAACAAATGGAAGCAATGCTTGCAAGTTTTGTGTTGAATATACAATGGATAATCCTAACGGTAGAGAAAAATGCAAAAAATGCGCACTTGAAAGAGAAGAAAATGCTAAAAAGACTCGCCAACCGTTTATAATGAAATGTCATGCAAAATTAACGAATTTTGCAGTTCCAATTTATATTGATAATACCTATCAAGGCTGTGTTTTGGGAGGGCAAATTGGTGAAAAAATGCCCGATGAAACTTTTTTCGAAAATTTAGCATTAGAGTTAGGGATAAATAAAAAAGAATATATAAAAGAATTGAAAAATATCAGGATTCATCCTTCTGACAACATTAATTCTATTGTTAATTTGCTTTTCTCATTTGCAAAAAACGTTATCCCTGTTTTGTATCAAAATAGTAAAGTTAGAGAAATTGATAACAGCTATGATTCTCAACAAGATTCTAAAATTAAAGAATGGTTTACCATTAATTATTCGGGAATTAAAACCCCAATATCAGCAAGAGAACTGGAAGTTTTAATATTACTTGTGCAAGGAAAAAGTAATATAGAAATTGCAAAAGAACTTTGTGTTAGTGTGCACACAGCAAAGGCTCATGTGTCCTCGATTATAGAAAAATTTGGAGTAAAAGACAGAGTGCAGGTTGCTGTTAAAGCTGTTAAAGAAGGCTATGTGGAATAAGTGAATGTGGTCTACAGGGGGGCAACAAACCTTGCGAATATTTTTGGAGGGGTTAAGATAAAGGAGTAGATATGAAAAAATTATTATCTTTGTTTGTTATATTTTGTTTTGGTTTGCCTGTTTTAGCTATTACAGAGGTTAAAAACATTCTTGTTCAAAAAAACGAAGTGCTCTTGAGTTCTCGACTAAAAAAATATTATACCGGTTATGAATACGTTATAAAAAATACAGGAAATACACCGTTAAAAATTCTTTCTGCAGAAATTGAAAACGGTAATAATGGTAGTTTGGCATATATAAACACAATTAATCAAGAACCGTCTGCTATGGCTACTACTTGGATAGTTGCGGGCCCTTTAGGATTATGTACTTTGGGTGTGGGTTGGGTTGTAGGCATTATAGCAACTCCTATTGTATCAGCTGTTTCAAAAAATAACCAAAAAAGAACAAGGATAGAAAGCACTGAATATAATAATGATGTTGAACTTGAAACCATACAAAGCGATGAAAAAATAGTTTTAAAAACCCTTGTTCCCTTAGGTTGTCAAACGGAATTAAGGTTAGAAGTCCAAAATTTACAAACAAAAGAAAAAATTGTTGTAATAAAATAGTTTTTAGTTTGGTAACCTTTCACGCCACAAAGGCTTTTTATTTATATAGTTCTTCGCGTCTTTTTTTGATTTTTGGGCTGGTGATGTATTCTTCATAGGTTGTTTGTTCGTTTATCCAGCCGTTTGGAGTGAGCTCTATAATTCGGTTTGCGATAGAATCTACAAATTGATGATCTTGTGATATAAACAAAACCGTCCCCGGAAACTCTATTAAAGCATTATTTAGCGCTTCAATCGATTCAAGGTCTAAGTGGTTTGTCGGCTCATTCATTATCAAGATATTTGCACCTGAAACCATCATTTTGGAAAACATACAGCGAACTTTTTCTCCACCTGAGAGCACGCTGACATTTTTGAAAGATTCTTCACCTGAAAATAACATCTTTCCAAGAAATCCTCTGATAAAATTTTCGTCTTTTTCTTTAGAGAACTGACGCAGCCAGTCAATAAGGTTCATATCTTCTTCAAAGTATTTTGAGTTGTCTTTCGGGAAATACGCTTGTGTTGTAGTAACTCCCCAGTCGTAAGTACCTTTATCAGCTTCTTGCTCTCCTGCAATAATCTCAAAAAGAGTTGTAGCAGGTAAATAATCCCTGCCGACAAAAGCGATTTTCTCGCCTCTTTCGATATTCAAGCTGAAATTTTTAAATACGATATTACCTTCAACTGATTTGGTTAATTTTTCGATATTAAGTATATTGTCGCCCGCTTCTCTATCTTGTTTGAAAACGATATAAGGCGATTTTCTTGTTGATGGTTTGATTTCTTCGAGTGTAAGTTTATTTAATATGTTTTTTCTTGAAGTCGCTTGTTTTGCCTTAGATGCGTTTGCGCTAAACCTAGCAATAAAGGCTTTTAGCTCTTCCATTTTTTCTTCGGTCTTTTTGTTTTGGTCTTGTTTTTGTTTTAGTGCAAGTTCGCTTGCCTGTCTCCAGAAAGAGAAATTGCCTGTATAAAGTTGAATTTTGCTATAATCAATATCTGCAATATGAGTGCAAACTTTGTCTAAAAACTGTCTATCATGGGATACTACAATAACAATGTTTTCAAAATTTATTAAAAATTCTTCAAGCCACATTATAGTGTCGACGTCCAAGTGGTTTGTAGGTTCATCGAGTAATAATACATCAGGATTTCCGAATAGGGCTTGCGCAAGTAGTACTCTGACCTTTTCACTTCCGCTTAACTCAGACATTTTTAAATCATGAAGCTCAGTTGCAATTCCTACGCAGTTTAACAGAGAGCCTGCTTGAGATTCAGCTTCCCAGCCGTTTAGTTCAGCAAACTCACACTCAAGTTCCCCTACTCTAACGCCGTCTTCATCACTGAAATCAGGTTTAAGATAAATAGCGTCTTTTTCCTGCATAATATCATATAGTCTTTTGTGGCCCATAATTACAGTTTCAAGTACCTTGAACTCATCAAATTCAAAGTGGTTTTGCTTCAAAACAGCTATTCTTTTGTTAGGAGCAATAGATACGCTTCCTTTTGTCGGTTCAATTTCGCCTGAAAGTATTTTTAAAAATGTTGATTTCCCTGAGCCGTTAGCTCCAATAAGTCCATAACAGTTACCCGGACTAAATACTATATTTACATCTTCAAATAAATCTCTGCTTCCAAAACGCAATGTTAAATCGGTAGTGCTTATCATTTTTCTTCCATATTCTTTAAATTTTATGTAGTTCGTTTATTATTTTATATTTCAAAAATTAATAAAGGGTGAGCTTTTGCCCACCTTATTAATAAGGTAACACAAAAGTATTCTTTTAGCTAAAAACTTTGTTTTTGTGTTTTTATTCCATATCGGCTAACAAAAAGTTTTAACTTTACGTTTTATCCAAACAGAAATATAATAAATAAATTAATTAAAGAGAGAGGTGATCATGAAAATAGCACCAATATCTAGCGTTAGTACTCAAAGAGCTAAAAAGTATTCATCTGCAAACATTTCTATAGCAGAGCAAACTCAAAGTTATCAACCAACCTTTTCAGGGCTTGGCAATATATTTAGCAAGTTACGTAAAACGCCAAAAGTAGAAGAAACAGCAGTTGTTCCAGCAAGAAAGTTCTTTATGGACCAAATGGCAAGGCTCTCTGAACGTGATTCTTTTGAAATATATGGTCAAGATTTAAAACAAATATTTAGCCAAAAACCGGATGATTACAAGATAGACAAAAGTGTTCTTGAAAAATTGCCAAACAATGTTGTTCTGATGTCTGAACATGGCGGTATCCCTATTGCATCCATAACAACATTTTTAGAACATGGTGTAAAGAAGATATTTCATTTAAACATTCCTGAAAAATCTCTTTCCATAATCGATTTTCCTGATAGTACACCTCAGCTTGTTAAAAAAGCAAACAAACTTGAAAGTGAAATAACTGCAAGAATGAATGAGGAAATTCATTCTATTGCAATAGAAAAGGCGATAATAACCGGTAAACCTGTTGTGATTTCAAATACAAGGCCGCTTTATAGAAAATTAGAAAGAGGTCATATAGGTGAATTTATGCATAAGTTGGGAATAAAGTCAGAAACTGTTAAAGATGTTATTTAATCCAATTTTTATCCTTTCTAAAAGCTCTTTCAAGTCGATTTTCAAATAGTAAAAAATATGCTAATATGAACTAGTTTAGAAAAGTTGGAGAATTTTCATGAAAAAAGTTTTAGGTTTAGTATGTTTACTTACTATGTTTTTAAGCGTTGCACCTGTTAAAGCGGAAGGCGTTACAGGATTTGTATATAAAAATGCAACTGAAGCTGGCGTTGGATTTACTCCTACTCCTGCAACAAGAGTTGGAACTGCTACTTGTAAAAGCTATTTTGGAATAGTTGCAACAGGTGATTGTAGTATTTGCGCTGCAGCAAAGGCTGGAAACGTTAAAACTATATCTTATTATGATACTTATACAAAAAATATTTTAGGCTTCAAAACTGTTAAAACTAAAGTTTTTGGTCAATAATTTTTTGTTGATAATTAAACTACAAAAGAGTCGGAAATTTTCTCCGGCTCTTTTGCTTTTGATTTACAATTTGAATTTTTTGATAATATTATATAACATAGACAAAAAGGGGTTTTATGAAAAAATTAGCTTTCTTGCTTTTAATTATATGTTGTTTTGTTCTTTCAGGTTGCAAATCAAAAGATTATAAGATGATTACAACAGAAGGACTTCCTGCTAAATTTGTTATCCTTGAAAAATATGCGGATAGATACGTTGCTTTCTCTGACGGCGTTGTGACAAGACTATACGTTAAAGATAAAGAAAGAGTCTCAAATCACCAACCGATAATGGAAATTACTTCAAATGATGTTATAAAACTTCAGGAAGATTTGCTTGCTAAGGCTTCTGATATTGATTTCCAGATGAACCTTATCAAAAAACAGTCTTCTTCTATGAGTCTTGAAAACAAGCTGAATTATGATGCCCTTGCTTCTCAAAAGAGGCTGCTTATAAAAGCATATAAAGCAGAATTTGAGAAATATGGAATCTCAGATAGTGCAGTTGATGAAATTATCAAAACAAAAATCATTAAAAACTCTTTCGAACTTAAATCAAAACAAGACGGTATTATGTTTGATTTAAATCCAAAAGAGCAAGCGGTTTTCAAAAAGGGAGAGATCTTATATACTGTTGCCAAGCTTGAGAGCATTGGGCTTGTTACTGCGGTTTCTGAAGATACAAAAAAAATATTAAATATTTCAAATGAGGTTTCAGCGATTCTTCCTGATGGAACAAGAAAAAAAGGAAGTATAATTTATATAGCTCAAACACCGGATGAGAAAACAGGCAAATACCTTATCGGTGCTGAATTCAACAATGATGATTATTATTTGAAACCTGATACTCAGGCAAAAATGCTTGTTGAAAAATAATTATTTAAAATTTAATAAATTTCTTGCGCCTAAATAAAGTGTTATGGATGTAATTCCTGCGAAAATCATGTTTATGCCGATTAGAATGCCTATTGTCCATATTGCTGTAAATGGAAGCCCGAAAATGATTATAAAAGCAAGTATAAACTGGATAATCGAGCTTATTAAAGTGACCCACCAGCTTGGGATTTCGTGTCTGTTTCTAAAGGCTACGGATACAGAATTAATGCCTTCAAGAATAAAATAAATACCTATTGCCATTGTCAAAACAATAATGTTAAAAAATGGGTTTGTAGTAAGATATACGCCAAGTCCGATTAAGATAATACTTATTATAATTGAGAGCCATGGTCTTACTGATTCTCTCATCATAACAATCGAATTGATAAATTTATAAATTCCAATAAAAAATATACTTATGCTTAATAATATTGAGAGCGTGAGCGTTGTTACCTGCGGCAGGATTAGCATTATCACTCCCAGTACAATAAGAAACAACCCTTCCGATAAGAATGTGTTAAAGAATATTTTTAAAGAGTTTGTCATAAATTCCTCCGGTTCTGATATTTAAGTGTTAATTTTAGAATTTATATTTGGCATAATAAATAGTCATATTTGCTAGATGTTATTTCCAAAGCGGCTAGGTTAGTAAACTTATTATTATTTGTATTCTTTGTTAATTAATGTTTAAAATTTTGTTTGTCTAAAATAATATTCTAAAATATGAGTATGAATAATCTAAAATCATTATTTCAATTTATAAGTCAAATGCATTCTCTATATGTGCCTATGTACCATAGAGGATACAGTTGGGATATTTCAAAATGCAGGAAATTTCTTGAAGAACTTGAAAATTCTGAGCAAGGGCTTAATTTTGGAGTAATTATTTACCAGAAGAATGATGAAAGAGGCAATTACATCTTAATCGACGGGTATAATAGACTTATTACCATTTTGCTTTTTGTGCAGGCAATAATTACTTCAAAGAAAATAAATCTTGCTTCTAAAAATCATCCAATAAATTTCTTGCTTCACAAAGAGAAAGATTCAGATGATGTTTTTAAGCTTAGAATCAACAATAACGATAAAAATGACATAGAATACATAGTAAAAAATAATTTTAAATCTCATTTGTTTAACAATATCAGGTTTAAAGAAAACTATGATTTTTTTGTTGACTATATAATAAACAATAAATTATCCTTATTAGATTTTTTAAGCAGACTTGTCAGAATAAAGATTAGTAATATCGTGGTTTCTGACTCTCATAAAGAAGATGATGTCTATATTGAAGTCAATAATACATTTTCTCAAATTGATTTAATAAGAAACTTTTTATATAAAGAATTTAAGCAAAGACAGACTCTCCATATTTTTACAACATACTGGCTAGGGCTGGAAAAGGATTTGGGCAATATTCTTGAAGATTTTATGATAGATTATGTATCTATTCAGAACAATGGGCTTATTCCTAAAAAAGAGAAGCTATATCCTGCTTTCATGGAATATTTTTTACGTATAAATCGTTTCAAAACAGCAGAAGAAATGATTAAACATATTTATCGTTATGCTTGTTTTTACAAAAAAATTGTATCAGCAGATATTGCTGATTTAGATATAAACGAAAGACTCAAAAAGATTAATGAATATGGGGCAAAAGATGCATATTCATATCTTATGGAAGTTTTTGAAGATTATGAATTTGCTCATATAAATAAAAATATGCTGATAGATATTTTAGATATGGTTGTTGAGTTTGTGGAAGCAAGGAATTCTGGTGAAAAACAATTTAGAGGAATAAGTTTCTCTGATTTAAGTAAAAACCTCAATAAAATGCTTGCTCTAAAAGACTATACGCCTCGTCTTATTAAACAAAATGTTGATAATGTTGAAGAAGTTAAGAAAGTTAGTCCTACAATCAATGATTTGATGAGTAGAAATTCTCTTTAAATGTTGTAACCTTTTTCTTTCAAGATAGCAATTTTGGACGTTTTTGATTTTTTATTTGTATATATTAAAACTTAAAGGGTACTACTTTGACAAATTATTTAGATCAAGCATTAAATAAAACTGCATCACAAACAACCGTTGCACCCACTGTTGTTCAGAAAGAAGAAAAAACAGAGGTTAAAGAAACAAAACCACAAGTAATAGACAAGAAGAAGCTTGCCTTTGGAGCTGCAGCTGCAGTTGGGACAGCAGCGATTGCAATAGGCGGAGTGCTTTTACATAAAAAATTAAATACAAAATTTATAGAAGAAATACTTGAAAATGGTGACACAGGAATAAAAAAACTTTTCAAAGGAAAACTTGTTGAGTATAAAGAAATTGACTCAAATGGTGCATTGAGGTACTTAGAACAAGGTATCAAAGAGAATACAGATGGCTCGAGATTTGTAAGAAAAATAACAAATTATTTTGAAAATGGTAAAGTATCTAAAGTTCATGAAAATTATGAAGGAAGAGCAGATGGCTCATGGTTTGCAAAAAAAATAACCAATTATTTTAAAAATGGCAATATTTCTAAAGTTTATGAAAATTATGAAGGAAGAGCAGATAATTCATGGGGTGCAAAAAAAATAACCAGTTATTATGAAAATGGAAATGTTTCTAAAATTAGTGATGATTATGAAAGAAGGGTAGATGGCTCAACTTTTATAAAAAAGGCAACAAATTATTTTGAAAATGGCAATATCTATAGCTTAAGCGAAGATGTTGAACAAAAATCAGACGGCTCAAGTTATATAAAAAAAATGATAGATTACTATGAAGGAGGGGATATCTCCAGATTGTCTGAAGGTGTTGAGCAAAGAGCAAACAATTCTACGTATGTTAAAAAGTTCACAGATTGCTATGAGGGTGGTAAGAAATCTGCAATCATTGAAGATTTTGAAATACAGGCCGATAGCTCAAATTTTACTAAGAAATTTACAAAATACTCAGAAGATGGTGAAACCGTTTCTTGTGTTGCAGAAGATATAGTTAACGGGGCAGAAAATGATGCTCCTTATATTGCTGGAAAGTTAACAGAATTTAAGCCAGAAGGCGAAATAGTTACTGAAAATGCTGATGTGTCAAATCTATTTTTGTAATAAAAATAAGCTATAATACAAAAAAGCACCTGATATCAGGTGCTTTTTGTTTCTGATTAAATCAATTATTCTCTTGTTAATGCTTCCATTTCATCGTTTGAAGCATAAACAGAGTGGCATCCGCAGTCTACGTGGATAACTTCACCTGTTACACCAGATGAAAGATCTGAAAGTAAATATAATGCAGTTTTTCCTACATCTTCAAGAGTAACATTTCTCTTTAAAGGTGCTTTTAGAACAGCTGCTTTAAGCATTTTGCCGAATCCGCCAATTCCACTTGCGGCAAGTGTTTTCACTGCACCAGCTGAGATACAATTTACTCTGACGCCGAATTTACCAAGGTTTTCAGCCAGGTATCTTGCTGATGATTCAAGAGCAGCTTTCGCAACGCCCATTACATTGTAGTTTGCAACAACTTTTTCGCCACCAAGGTATGTTAAAGCTACGATAGAGCCACCTTCGTTCATAATAGGTTTTGCGTTTCTTGAAAGTGTTACGAGTGAATATGAACTAACACCAAGTGCTAAGTTCCAACCTTCAATTGATGTATCAATGAATTCGCCTGTTAAATCTTCTCTATTAGCAAATGCAACAGCGTGAACTAAGAAGTCAATTTTTCCATAAGTTTTTTCAAGTTCAGCAAAAACAGCCTTTACTTCTTCTTCTTTTGTAACGTCGCAGTTCATAATAACTTTTGCATTCATTTCTTCTGCTATAGGGCGTACACGTTTTTCCATAACTTCGCCCGCGTATGTAAATGCAATTTCAGCTCCTGCATCAAATAATTCTTTTGCTATTCCGTAAGCTATTCCGTGAGTGTTAGATACTCCGAAAATAACTCCTTTTTTACCTTCCATAAGTTTCATAATAAAACTCCTTATACTAACTATAGATTTATTTTACCTTAAAAATCACGATTTACAAATTTGATAAGAACGGTTAACTATTGTAAAGCTTTTGAGTGTTTTTATGAAAAAATTTTCTTTATAAGATTTAAAAATTCAGAAAGGTATTCAAAAGGTATTTTTATGGAATCACAATTTCCCAAAAATCATATATATAATCCAACTGATGCATATGGTGGTTTTAGACCTAAATACGGACCTCCTATATCAGATAGCTCTGGAAGCAGAGTTCTAGATAGAGCAAGATTCTCAACACCTGGCAGAAAGATGGATGTTAGACCTGCTGAAAGATTTTCAGAGCGAATGTTTCAACATAGAGTAGAAAAGAAAATTAGCAGGCGTATCGGTTCTCAAATAGGACTGGTACCTCCCGGATTTGTTCCACGTAGGTCTATCGGCAGAAAAATAGCAGAGTTTTTTAGAAGTTTATTTTAAGAAACTATATCTTCAATTTTCTTTTGAAGTTCTTTTTTGTTGTGTGCAATTGATGACATAAAAGCACAAACTACTATTACTAAGCCGACTCCGCCAGTTACTACTTCTGGAATTTCAACTCTTGTTGAAATAAACATAATTATTGCGAGGAATCCTATTGCCCAATGAGCGCCATGTTCTAAGAATAGATACTGTTTTAAGGTTTTCTTATCAACCATAAATATTGTTAAAGATCTTACAAACATAGCTCCTATTGCAAGACCGATTGTGATGATTACAATATCCTTACTGATTGCAAAAGCGCCTAAAACTCCGTCAAGAGAGAACGATGCATCAATAAGTTCAAGGTATAAAAAGCCAATAAAACCGATTTTAGCTGTTTCTCCTATTAATGCGGCTTTTCTTTCGGCTATTTGTTCTAAAAGATTACTTATACTGTCAATTACAAGGTAAATGATTATTCCAACAAAACCAGCCATTAATACAGGAAGTTTTTGTTCTTGAGGAATGAAATGTTGCAATAAAAGAAGACATGATAAAGCAATTACAACATCAATATATCTTACGCAGTTAAGGTTTTGAAGAGGTTTTTCAACCCAGTCGAGCCAGTGGCATTCTTTATCTTCGTTGAAGAAATATGCTAAGAATATCATTAAAAGGAAACTTCCTCCGAATGTAACAAGAGGAGCATGTGCTATGTGCAAGTAATGAGAGTATTTATGAACATCATAAAGTGCAAGTTTTGTTACTTCAATAAGGCTTAAGCCTGAAAAAGCTGCAACTACAAGTATTGGGAATAAAAATCTCATACCAAATACAGCAATTGCAATACCCCAGGTTAAAAACCTGTGTTTCCATTCTTCTGTCATTTTTTCAAGTTTTATAGCGTTTACAACAGCATTATCAAATGAAAGAGTTACTTCAAGAATAGCAAGGAAAGTTACAACAAATAATGCTAAAAGTCCTCCGCCGTGACTGTGTTCTCCCCATATGTATGCAAGTATCAAACCTATTATTGTTACTAGAAACGAACCTTTAAAATGTTCCATCATGATATTTAACCTTTTTATATTCCCATTTACATAATATAAAAAATAAAGGCAATGAAAATCATTTCATCGCCCTATTTTTTATTGAAATAATTTATGTTGATTAGTCAGCGTGACCAGCTGTACCTAAAACATCAACCATTTTGTGTTTTACAAGTTCTTTAACTGCTGTTCTTCCAGGTCCAAGGTATTCTCTTGGGTCGAATTTAGAAGGTTCTTCAGCAAAGAATTCTCTGATTGTTGAAGTTAAAGCTAATCTTAAATCTGTATCGATATTGATTTTAGCAACACCGTTTTTAGAAGCAAAAGCAAGCATTTCTTCAGGAACGCCTTGAGCGTTTGGAAGAGCTCCGCCGTATTTGTTGCATTTTGCAACTAAATCTTGAGGAACTGAAGAAGCACCGTGAAGAACGATTGGATAGTTAGGGAATCCAGCTTCAGCTAATGCATCTTTAATTTCTTTCAATCTATCGAAGTCTAATTTTGCTTCGCCAGCAAATTTGTATGCACCGTGTGAAGTTCCGATAGCGATAGCCAAAGAATCACAACCAGTTCTTTTTACAAATTCAACGGCTTCTTTAACGTTAGTGTATTTAGCATCTTTAGCATCAACTTTAACATCATCTTCAACACCAGCAAGTTTTCCAAGTTCAGCTTCAACCGAAACTCCTCTTGCGTGAGCGTATTCAACAACTTGTTTAGTTACTTCAACGTTACCTTCAAAATCAAATCTTGAACCGTCGATCATAACTGATGAGAAACCGCCATCGATACATGCTTTACAAATTTCGAAATCTGCACCGTGGTCTAAGTGTAATGCTATAGGTACTGTAGTTGTAGCAAGAGCTGCTTCAACTAATTTTACCAAGTAAGTTTGGTTAGCATATTTTCTAGCACCAGCTGATACTTGAAGAATGATTGGAGATCTTGTTTCTTCTGCAGCTTCTGCAATTGCTTGTAACATTTCCATGTTGTTAACGTTGTAAGCACCGATTGCATATTTGCCGTCTAGTGCTTTTTTGAACATTTCATTAGTCCCGACTAATTTTCTTTCACTCATTAGAGTTCTCCTCTTTTGTAACATACATGTAAAATTTACATCAAAAAAAAATCTTTTACAATTACTTCTTTTTCTTATGATTATATCAGTTGTTAGTAGTTATAAAAGAGATGTCTATCTCACTTCAACAATCAGGTTTGTAAATTCTATATCGTCATAATCAATGTATGTTTGTTGCGCCATATTTTTGCCTGCTTTTATTGTCAGTGTGTTTGAGCCAGGCCTTACAATTTGTTTGGGAAGTTTTATAACTTGTCCATCCCCGTTAATTTTAATTTCAGCAATTTCATTACCATTGAAAAATATGGTTGGTGGACTTGCATAAGCTGTAACTACTCTCGATTGTCCTAATTGTTTCGCCATTTCTGTATCAATTCCTATTATAGAACCCACAATAATATAGGCATTTTCATTATTTTGCATTGGTTTTATGTTGAAGTTCTTTGTGTAAAACGGACCGACTGCTTTGAGTGTAAACTGGAAAGCGTTTGCAGATGTATCTGCGTAGCGGTCATCTCCAAGGTGTATTGAATCAGTTTCTACAATAACATCTTTTGGATTACTTTTTTCGATTCCCACTACCAAGGGTTTTGCAAGGGCACTATCTGAAAGAGTTAAAGAATAAGGTTTGTAGCCGTCTTTTTGAAGAGACATGATTGTAGGAGAGTCAATTCTTGTTTTGAGGTCAAACCTACCTGAGGCATCTGTTTTTGTTTCAATGTTTTTAGCAGGAACTTTTATAAGCACCTTAGATATTGGTCTTCCTGTTTGGGCATCAATGACGGTGTTTCCTGCAAAACCTTGTTCATCTTCTTTTTGAACAATTCCGTTAATAGCTGCATCAGAAGGTAAAATAAACAAAAAGCAGCTTATTAAAAAACATAATAATACTCTCATAAAAATCCTCTTGTGGTGCGTATAATAAGAGTTTTAAACATAAATTAATATTTTTAATGAGTAAAATTTACTATACCAGAGGAATGTTATTTTATTACTTCAGATTTGTATGTTTCTAATATAACCATAAGAACAGATATATCAGCGGGTTTTACGCCACCAATGCGAGATGCTTGACCTATTGTTTGAGGTCTTACCTTTGCAAGTTTTTCTCTTGTCTCTGTTGATATATGGGTTATTTTTGAATAATCAATGTTATCAGGTATTTTTATATTTTCAAGTTTGCCTGACATCTCAACCTGTTCAATTTGTCTTTTGATATAGCCGTCGTATTTTATTCTCACGCAGGCTTCTTCACAAATATCTCGTGGTAAATTCAGATCCCTTGTACCTACATCAAGCTCTTTTATTACTTTATAATCGATTGAAGGTCTTTTAATTAATTCAGCGAGTTTTATGCCGCGTTCAATCTTTTCGTTATACTTTTCTAAAATTTTATTTGCTTCATCAGAAACCGAGAGTTTTTCTTGCTGAAGTCTTATGATTTCAGCTTCAATTGCTTTTTGTTTTTGTTTAAATTGAGCAAATCTTTCGTCAGAAATAAGACCTGTTTTGTATCCTATTTCGGTTAGCCTTTCGTCAGCGTTATCTTGCCTTAAAAGAAGCCTGTACTCTGAGCGTGAAGTTAGCATTCTATATGGTTCATCAATATCTTTTGTAACCAAATCATCAATAAGAGTGCCGATATATGAGGAACTTCTTGAAAGAACAAGAAAATCTTTTTTATTAAGATAGTTTATTGCATTTATTCCCGCAATAAGACCTTGTGCAGCTGCTTCTTCATATCCGCTTGTGCCATTTATTTGTCCTGCGCAGAATAGTCCTTTGACTTTCTTTGTCATTAGAGAGTGTTCAAGCTGAACAGCAGGTACATAATCATATTCAACTGCATATGCAGGTTTTATTATATGTACATCTTCTAGTCCTGGAAGTGATTGAAGCATTTGTATTTGAACTTCGGCAGGAAGGCTTGTTGAAAAGCCTTGGACGTACATTTCGTATGTATTTTTACCTTCAGGCTCTATAAAAATATGATGTGAAGGATTGTGCGCAAACCGTACCACTTTATCTTCTATTGAAGGGCAATATCTAGGTCCTTTTGCGTGTATCAATCCTGAGTATAAAGGTGATTTATCAAGGTTATTTCTTATTATTTCGTGTGTTTTATCAGTCGTGCGTGTTAAATAGCAAGGATACTGCTCTCTAATCGGTCTATTTGGAAGGAAAGAGAAGAAATTTAGTTCTTCATCCCCGGGGTGCACGCTCATTTTGTCGAAGTCTATTGTTCTTCTGTCAACTCTTGCAGGAGTTCCCGTTTTTAGTCTTCCAGTATAAATTCCTTGTTTTACGAGGGATGGAGCAAGTCCTTTTGCGCTTACTTCACCTAATCTTCCGTATTCAATCGAGGTCAACCCTACCCATATTTTTGCCTCTAAGGATGTTCCTGTTGTTAAAATAATAGCAGGCGCTTCATAAAACAGGCCGAATTCATCTTTCAAACCTTTTACCTGACCTTCTTCAACAACAAGCTCAGACATCATGCACTGTTTTAGAGATATGTTTTTCTCTTGCTCAATCAAATCTCTAACAAAATGCATATATTCTCTTTTGTCGGATTGTGCTCTTAATGCTCTTACTGCTGGTCCTCGTGAAGAATTAAGCATTTTCATTTGCATATAAGTAGCGTCTGCAGCAATACCCATAATTCCGCCTAAAGCGTCAATTTCTCTGACCAAACAAGATTTTGCAGGTCCACCAACAGCAGGATTACAAGGCATAAGGGCAATATTGTCGATATTAAGTGTTGCAAGCAAAACCTTTGCGCCCATCTTTGCTGCGCAAACTGCTGCCTCACATCCGGCATGACCTGCTCCGACTACTATTACATCATACTTAAACATATCTTTATTATATTTCAAACATGAAAAAATTTCCTTAATAAAAGTTTAGAATGCCATGACAAATCAAATTATAAAAGTTATTATTATTAAAAATAAGTCTATAGGAACGGGAGATTAGGACAATAGAAAGTTCTGCTAAAAATCAGGGAGAAGTTTACATAGAAACTACGGGATTAAGCGCTCTATCAGATGATATGGATAGATTCTGTAGCTTGAGTACTTCGGCGATGCTTGCAAGAAGCGGTGTGCCTGCTTCTCACAGACGTTATGCTGATAATTACATGATTATAAAAAAGGTATATGGCTCTCCTGTTATTCATTCAAGACTTACAAATCAAGAAAAAACTCTTCTTGCAAAATATGACTTTAACCCGCTTGAGTATTCAACTATCAAGCAAATTAATGAAGAGCTTGCTTATCTTAAAAAATGGTCATCATCAGAGGACTATTTACTAAGACAAGATTCTGACGAGATTATGCAAATTAGAGTAAAAGAGCTTAAATACCTTCTTGCAACAAGATATGCAATCGTTTCAAACGAAGTTTATAATGGTTATATGGCGCTTGAAAGATATTTGGAAGATATTTCCAAATATTCAAAAATGTAGTTATTTTGCGTTATTAATCAGATATTGTTCTAAGCCTTCACGTATTGACTTTGCAACAGTTTCTTGAAAACTGTTCTTTTGAAGTTGTGCGTATTCTATAGGGTTTATCATATAAGCTGTTTCAATTAATACTGAAAGCGGCGCAGTTGAACGGTTCATAGCAAAGCTAGCTTTGTTTGTGCCGTCATCTTTTGTGCTCATACTTGTAGTCATTGATTTTTTGATAGTATCTGCAAGTTCTTTTGATGATTCGTTGTAGTAATAAACGCTTGTACCGTGTTTTATATAAGGATTTTGCCCATCAGGAAGTGAGTTGGCATGGATACTTAGCGCAATTAATGCATTACTGTTTTGGGCTGCGGTTTGTCTTTCTGCTAAAGACATATAAACATCACCTTCTCTAACCTGAACGACATTAGCGCCTGCTCTTTTAAGTTCATACTCAAGTTTTTTAGCTATCTTGTAGTTTATGTCTTTTTCTGCAACTCTTGTAGGACCAACTGCGCCAAGTTCTTTTCCTCCGTGACCTGCATCAAGTGCAATAGTTATGCCTTTTAATGGGTAATCTGGGATAAGAGTTGGCTTTTTTCTTATTTTTAATACAAGTTCATTATTTATGTATTTGCATTCGTAGCCCCAAATTTTATCTTGAGATGCAAATCTTAATGTCATATTATCACCTGTATGAGAGTCAAGAATAACCGTCGGGAATATCTTTTGAGCTTGCATTCCTTTTAAAAATGTTTCATTTTTATTTATGCCAAACAAAGTAAGAGAAATGTCATTTCCCGCTTCTTTAACTTGATAAGCAACAGGCATTGAAAGCGCCATTGTTAGATATTTTGCATCATTATCTTCATAAACGTTTGCCTTATCAATCGAAGCAATAGTTCTTTCGTTGGTGTTAATCAATAGGTTTACATAGTTTTGTTTTATCCAGCAATTATATTCATCCCCAAAAATTACCTTGTAAAAGTTACCTTTTTTTCCATCAAGATAAACGCCAGTTCCTGTTGACAGGTGGGTGAGTCTTGTTGCATTGTCGCTTGGTGCGGTTCTTATTGGAATATTATCTGCTAGTATCTTTGCGTATTTTTTCTCATTAGTTTGAAAAGGAATATATTTTGTAGAGGCTGTTCTAGCTTGAGGTTTAGCCTTTGTTACTGTAATAACTTTCCTTTCGTATTTATTTGCTGATTTTGAGCGGAGGATAAACGAATTTTTATAGTTGTTCAAAGGAACAACAACTACAAAAGAGCCGTCCGGGTAAACTTTTACCGGCTTGCCGTTTAAAGTTAGTTTTGCTTTTGCATCAGTATTCCCTACAATAAAAGTTGAAGGCGCAAATATATTTACAGTGCTTGTTTTCGGATATACAACATCCAAAGCGAATGCTTTGTTGATTATTCCTGTGAGCAAAATAAATAAAACAAATAAAATTTTTCTAAAGTCTAGCATAATTTTAATTGTGAGGTGTTTTTATTATTTTTTCAATAATCTTAATTAATATTTTAAAATAACTTCAAATACTAATCAGAAAAAGTCAATAAATTATCTTTAGAAACATTATCTAATTGTGTAATTGAAGGCATAAAATGTTAGTAAGTTTTTCTAATAAATATCAAATAAGCAGCTTTTCCAAAGCTATAAGCAAAGATACTAAAAATATAGCCAAGAAAGAAGCGAATGAAGCATCTGCTTTTTCTTATTCTCCTGCTTTTTATTACCCTGTTTCTTTTGGTGCAAAAACCTTATATAGAGGCCTCTCTCTAATAGAAAAGGATGAAAGCGGCGCTTCATCCAAAATACCTGCTAAAGTTTCATTACTGACTCCTAAAAATAGGTCTGATTATAATAAGATGGCAAGACTTTCAGAAGATTGGTCTGATACAAAGCTTGGTCCTGAAATTGCAGAAGCCTATATGTACGATGGAAGCGATAATTTAAAGACTTTTGTTATGGAAGAAGATAAATATCCAGCTGGGAATAGAATTCTCTCTGCCGCAACAGTTTTACAGGCAAATAACACGTATACTTTAGAGTATTTACAAGCAGCACCTGAAATTGTTGAAAATCATGATATAAAAGGGGCTGGAGAGCTTCTTTTGTATGCTGTTGTTAAAGATGCACAAAAAAACAATATTGATTCGCTGGTTTTGTATCCATATGATTCATTATTCTCTTACTATAAACATATAGGGCTGCATCCTATGGAATGTGCGGGTTCTTATGGTTTAAAATCAGGTGAATTTAATAAATTTTTAAAAAGAGTTGAAAAACGATATTCATTTTCCTGTACTTAATGTTTATACCTAAAAAGGCTATATTATAAAATATAGCCTTTTCTCCCCATTAGTTTATGTTAGGGCCTGTTAAACTCTTAAATCTATTGGCGGTTGAACCATATCACTTGTTATTTCGGATGGGTCAAGCCAATCTGTTGATGCCATTGAAAATGATGGCGGTTTCAATGAGTCAATGTTTGATTCAATGTCAGATGATGAAATTGCGCCGTCAACTCCTGCAATAGAGTCAAAATTTTCTTGCAATTTAGTTAAAAATCCGAGTTTTTGTTTGTCTTGAGTAGAACCGCTCGATTTTAGCTCTTCAATATAGCTGCTTAAAGTGTCTTCATCAATTTCATCCCCGTCAGAAAGCCCGAGATCGGAGATAAGTTTTGAATATATGCTTGCAGAATTCATGCCAGCGCCAGATGCGCCACTGCCATGAGATGGCGGTTTTAATAAATCTTCGTTTGCAGCCATATCATCTGAAGATATTGTGCCATCAGAGCCTGCTATTGTGTCAAAGTTTTTTTGTAATTGTTTAAGAAAACCAAGTTTGCCTTTATCTTCAGAATCGCTTGATTCAATTTTTTTAATATACGAATCCAGTTGATCTGCTGTTATATCAGACCCATCTTCAACTCCAAGCTCACCTGATAACTTTGAAAACATATCTGCACCGCTCATAGTCTTTTGTTGGGGTTGCAAATATGATGCAAATATCGAATTTGCACTACTAATACCGTTAACCATCTTTCCTCCTTTTAGTAAATATAATTAATACTTCCAATTTACTACACGTTCAATTATAGTCTTTTTCTTTTTGATTTATATGGCTCTTAGTAGCTATTTGCCTAGGTTATATGCAGTATTTTTGTAGGAAAAAATTTTCATAAAATTGATTTTTTTAATCATCAAAATAAATAGTTATGTCAATATTGCTATAATTGTTTATTCCATAGTATAATTTCTTTTATTAAAAAAGACAGAGTATTAGGGCATAAGATGGTTAATAAAGTTGATGTAATAGTTGTTGGGGCAGGACCTGCAGGAGTAAGTGCAGGAATTACGCTTGCTCGCGCCGGAAAAAATGTTGTTATTCTTGAACGTGGCAATTTTGCAGGCAGTAAAAATATGTTTGGGGGTGCAATTTACGCAAAACCAACTGCGGAAATTTTTCCTTCCTTTTGGGAAACAGCACCTGTTGAACGCAATAATAAAGAACATAAATATATTATTCTAAATGATAAAAGCGCTACATCTTTTTCGTTTAAAAAATTTGATAAAAATTACAACGGAAGTTTCACTACAACAAGAGCTAAATGGGATAGATGGTGCATTGAAGAAGCCAAAAAAGCAGGAGCTTATTTTGCACCAAAAACAGTTGTCAGAGAACTTATTAAAGATTCCGGAAGAGTTATAGGTATAAGAACTGATGAAGAAGATTTTTACGCTGATATTGTAATTTTAGCAGACGGTGTTAATTCTTTACTTGCAAAACAAGCAGGCTTGAGAAAAAATATTTTGCCTGAAAATGTTGCACTCGGTATAAAAGAAGTTATAAAACTTCCAAAAGAAGTTATTGATGAAAGATTTAACCTCAAAGACGATGAAGGTACTATAATTGAAATAATTGGCGGACCGATGGCAGGCATGATGGGACTCGGCTACATTTATACAAACAAAGAGTCAATTGTTGTGGGATTGGGTGTTGCCCTTGATGAACTTACAAAAAGAAGGATAAAACCTTACGATTTATTGAATAGTCTCAAAGACCATCCTGAAGTAAAATCACTTATTGAAGGTGGCGAACTTATTGAATATGCTGCGCATTTGATTCCTGAAGGGGGCTATAAATCAATACCTAAGCTGTACGCTGACGGTGTTATGGTTGTTGGTGATGCAGCAATGCTTGTTAACAACGTTCACTGGGAAGGAACAAATCTTGCCCTTATCAGTGGAAAGTTGGCTGCTGATGTGGCAGTTGAGGCTTTAGAGAATCATGATTACTCATCAAACATGCTTTCTTTGTATCAAGAAAAACTTGAAAATTGTTGTGTATTAAAAGATTTAAGAACATATAAAGATGTTGTTGAGATTATACACTCAAATACAGAAGGATTTTTAAACTTTTATCCAAACAAAGTGGCTGAGTTTTTTGACTTATTTACATCAGTTGATGGTGAGCCTAAAAAGACTAAATTTAGGCAATTCATTAAAAATGTATTTAAAGAAAGAGGTTTTGCTAAGTTATTCAAAGATGCAATTAACATGCTAAAACTTATTATAGGAGTTTTGAAGTAAATGGACGAAAATAAAATTGGACAAAATATAGATGATAAATTGGCGAAAGTTAAATACTCGCCTGATTCAGCAAGTCATTTATCAGCAAATCAACAAAAATGTTTGAAATGCAAGGGAAAATATTGTACAATAGTTTGTCCTGCCAGCGTATATGAATGGGATTCTGCAGAGAAGGTCTTACTGGTTAAATACGAAAATTGTCTGGAATGCGGAGCTTGCAGAATTGCATGCGAAAAAGGAGCTATAGAATGGAAATACCCTAGAGCTTCTTACGGAATAACATATAAGAACAGTTAGTGCAAAAGAGGAATAAAAGATGCGTGAAGAGTACAGCGAAAATACAAGAAGATGGTACGATAAAGACCCTATTCTTTCACGTTCAATGAGAACACTTGAAGATTCTGATGACAATACTCAGATTAAAGTTGCTTTGAACCTGATTAAAATTATTGTAGAGCACAATCTTGCATACAGTGATTTCACTGATGTAGATGAGATTATCGAGTCTGTTGATGAAGGTTTGGAAGGCAAAAACTATAACCGCTGGTATGACATTGATAAAACTCTAAGAACGGCTATTAATATGCTTGAAAACTGTCCTGAAGAAACACAGTCTGTCATTGCAAAAGAAATGGCAAAAATTGTAATTGATAAGATTAAAGAAGATAGGGATTTCGATGAAGCAAATGAGGAAATAGAAAACCTCTAATACACTAGCTGCGGGGAAGATTGAGAAAAGCTTGGATAATAAAAGGAAATAATGAAAGAATACCTGATGGGCTCTTAAATGAGGCAGGTAGTCATGTCATTGCAAAACTTTTGGTTAGCAGAGGAATTGATTCAGCTGCTAAGGCAAGAGATTTTTTGAATCCTTTAAAGATGAGTATAACTAACCCTTGCGTATTTTCGCAGATGCAAAGAGCTGTTGAAAGAATAAAAGATGCTGTTGCAAACGGCGAGAAAGTAATTATCTATGGTGATTTTGATGCTGACGGAACTACTTCTACCGCTGTTTTGTATAAGACTTTAAAAGAAATTGGCGCAGATGTTGAATATTATATTCCTAATCGTGAAACTGAAAGTCATGGCTTAAATACAAAAGCAATAGTAAGTCTGATTTCAAAAAAGCGTGCAAAATTATTTATTACTGTTGATTGTGGCATTACAAATGTTCAAGAAGTTTCACTTGCTTCAACTTTCAAAGCTGATGTGATTATTACAGATCACCACGAGGCTCCTGCTGAACTTCCTAATGCTTATGCAATAATAAATCCAAAGGCTCAGAACGCTTTAGTTGAAGATTTATCTTCTCAAGAGATTGAAGGTTTAAGCTATTTAGCTGGTGTTGGCGTTGTATTGAAACTTTGCTGCTCATTACTTGAAGTTTTTGAGAGAGAAGATTTTGTAAACGAGCTTTTGCCGCTTGTTGCAGTCGGAACTGTGGCTGACGTTGTTCCTCTTCTTTATGAAAACAGATGTTTTGTTGAAATGGGTCTGATGCTTATAAGAGCTATGAAGCATAAAGGGCTTACTATGCTTCTTAAAAGTGCAGGTGTTAATGACTTTGAGAATATTACATCTGAGACAATAGCTTTTACGATTGCTCCAAGGTTAAATGCTGCCGGAAGACTCGATACAGCAAATGTTGCGTTAACGGTTCTTATTTCTGAAGATGAAAAAGAGCTTGAGGATGCTGTAAACACGCTTAATAGGCTTAATCTTGAGCGCCAAAGTATTTGCGATGATACTTTTAGAGAAGCTCTTGAAATGGTTCAAAACGATCCTAATCAAGGTAATCACTCAATAGTACTTTTAAATTCTACATGGCATATAGGAATAATTGGTATTGTTGCTTCAAAATTGGTTGAATATTTTAATAAACCCGTGTTCCTTATGACAAAAGACGAAGAGAATTCAAACGTCATAAGATGTTCTTGCAGAAGTATTTCACAGGTTAATGTTTACGAAATATTGTCAATGCATTCAGAGCTTTTCTTGGGATTTGGCGGGCACTCAATGGCAGCTGGGTTCAGCTTTGATGAAAAAACAATAACTTTTGAAAATTTTAAAGAACGTTTAAATAGTTCAATAAAAGAATATACTGCAGATATTGATATGTCGCCTTTTGTCGAAGTTGATATGGAGCTTGCGCCTGAAGAGATTAACTCTACCCTTATTGAAGAGCTTAAAAAACTTGAACCATACGGGGCTAAGAACGAACACCCGTTATTTGTTTTAAATAATTTAAAGCTCAATAGTTATAAAATGATAGGTCAAAATGCAAATCATCTTAAAATGTATCTAAGTTCTGATAACAGAAACAGCTTTGAGTGTGTAAAGTGGTCAGTGCCTGAATTTAAAGTTCCGGTGAATTCAACGCTCGATATAGTTTTTGCTCCTAAGATAAATTCTTTTAACGGCCAAGAAACTGTTCAGCTTGATGTTAAAGACATTCATTCTGAATTTTTAGATAAAGAAGAAGATAAAAAACAGAGAAAATTTGTAATTTTGGATCACAGGAAAAAAACTAATATATTGTCTCAAGTGGTCGATTACATTGAGAATGCAAAGAATAAAATATCTGTTTTTGCAGAAACTAAAGAAATCAAAGATATTTTATCAAAACACGAGGCAATTAAAGGAACAATTTTTACAAGGGAAGAAATCCCTGAGAAAGCAAATCAGGTGATGCTTTTTGATTGCCCTCCAAGCGCAGATGTTTTTAAAGAAATAGTTTCAACTTCAAATCCTGAAATTGTTCACTTAATGCATTTTAAAAATGAAAATTTATCTCCTGAATCTCTGGTAAAAATGCTTTCAGGTATGCTTAAGTATTGTTATAACAATAAAAATGGTGAGTTTAATATAAGTGACATTTCAAAAGCTCTAAATATTACAAATAGTGCAGTTACTTCGGCGCTTAATGTCTTTGTGGCAGCCGGCATGACAGAACTTGAAGAACTTGATGTTGAAGAATACAGATTAAAATCATTTGAACCTGCGCCTTATAGCAAAATTGCAGAACAAGAAGGTTTCAGTGGCTTTTTAGAAGAAATAAAAGTAATTTCTGATTTTAAAGAAAAACTTGAAACTGCAAATATTGATGAACTTTATACAATAATTTCAAGATAAAAAAGAGGGCGATAAACCCTCTTTTTTATTTTATATAAACCTTTTGTGTTGATATTTAGTTCATATTTTTTCTGATTTTTTCTTTAGTTCTGTCGATATCTTTAATTTTTCTTTCGATATCATTTACTTGTTTCTTAAGGTTTTTTCTTTCTTCTTTAATTAGCATATATTGGTTGTTTACATCATCATATTTTGATTTGTATTCAAGAAGGCTATTTCTTATTTCAACCTGTGCGCTGTCAAGTTGGAACAGTGCATTTTGGAAGTTGTCATTTTCTTTAGAAACTATTCCAGTTGCAGTTGCACTAGTATCAGCTTTTGCTTTTGTTGCAGCAACAGGTGTTGTTTTCGGTGTTGCAGTTGTTGTTTTTGGCGTGCTTGTTGAAGGAGGCGCAGGGTAGTCAACAGGATCAAAAACCATTCCGTCAGCAAGTGCAATATTTGTTGTTATTGCGCAGATACTTATAAATAATCCGAAATTCAAAATCTTTTTCATATTTTACTCCTCATACTATCTTATAACTGTATACTTGCTAAAATTATATTACACAACACAAAATATGGCTTCATGTAAATAATTGATTATTGAGTTTTTGTATCTTAAGATAGTGTGATGATAAAGTATTTAGAGCGAAATAAGATTGAAATATATGAGGAGTTAAAAAAACTTATTGAGAGAGGTAAGTCGCCTGTTGTATCAGGACTTACTAATTTGTTAAGGCTTTTTCTTGTTGGGCAGATTTCTAAAATAAAAGATAAAAAAATATTTTTTATCACAGAGTCTGAACAAAGCGCTTTAAAGTATAAAAATGACCTTGAAAAACTTTTGGGGCTTGATTCTAGAGTTTTTAATTATCAAGATGGCTCGCCATATGATTTGAACGAGAAAAATCTTTATAAATATCAAGAGCAATTGAGTATTATATCCTATTTAAGGAATGAAAATATTGTTATTGCGCCTGTTAAGACCTTGCTTGAAAAATTTGCAGCAAAAGATTTTATAAAGAAAAATTCAATAAAACTCAAAATTGACGATGATATTGACCCCAAAAAATTTGCAGATGAACTTTCAAAACTGGGTTATAAAAAAAATACCCTTGTTGTAGACGTTGGTGAATTCAGTATTAGAGGAGACATCATCGATGTTTTTTCCTTAGAGGATAAACCTTTTAGGATTGAGCTTTGGGGTGATACAGTTGTTGATATAAGAAAATTTGACAATAAAAATCAAAGAAGTATTGAAAAGCTCAAAGAAATCGAGATAAAACCGCTTCACAAGTTTGTTTTGACGGATGAAAATGTTAAAAAGTTTAAAACAGAAATTTCAAAAACAACAGAAGAATTTGCAAAAGATTTAGATAATGAAAAAAAGACTTTGATTTTTGAAAAACTTGAAGAAGTAAAAGAAAAAATATCAGAAGAAGGCTATTTCGAAGGCATTGAGTATTTTGAAGGTTATTTCAATGACTATTTGCAGGGTATCGTTGAGCTTTTGACTGATGATTATGTTGTTATTTTTGATGAGTACACGCAGGTCAAAAACAAGCTGGAATTTTTATCGCAAAATCTTGATAAACAGTATTCTGACAATATTAATTCCTGTATGGCGCTACCTCTAAAACATCTTAGCCACAATTCTTTAGACGATTTCTTAAATTCAGTTGCAGGAAGGCAAAAGGTTTATTTTGACAATTTTATAAATGAACTTGCTGAGTATTTTGTTGAGTTTGACACAAATCTTGTTCCTTCTTTTTCTTCCAAAATGGAAGAGATTGTAGAATATATTATCCAAAAGCAACAAGAGGGTTACAAGGTAGTTATTGCGACTGATTATAAGGCAAGGTTAGAAGAAGTCCTGCGTGAGTTTGAAATTTTATATTCTGATGACATAAGCGTTAAAAACAGTATTTATCTGACTTCCGGTATTTCTCTTCAGGGAAGCGAGATTAAATCATATAAAATAGTCGTTTTGACTGATAAAGAGCTTTTTAATAAGCGTTCAAAAGATATTACGTCTGTTAAAAAAGGCTATTACAAAGAGAATCAGGATTTTATTGAGTCTATTAATGATATTAAAATTGATGACTATGTTGTCCATATGGTCCACGGCATAGGGCTTTTCAAGGGACTCAATAAACAATCAATTGATGGCGAAGAGAAAGATTACCTTACAATTGAATACGCACACGGTGATAAACTTTACATGCCTGCCGAGCAAATAAACTTACTTTGTAGGTATAGAGGCTCTGGAAGCGTTAAGCCTTCTCTTTCAAGGATGGGCGGAAACGATTGGAACAATACCAAAGCAAAAGTTAAGAAGTCTGTTGAAGACGTTGCGCAAGATCTCATAAATCTTTATGCAAGAAGAGAGCTTGCAAAAGGTTATTCTTTTGAATCTGATACTGTATGGCAATATGAAATGGAAGAGGCGTTTGAATTTATAGAAACGCCAGACCAGATGAAAGCTATAAAAGAAACAAAAGCTGATATGGAAACAGAAAAGCCTATGGATAGACTTATTTGCGGTGATGTTGGTTTTGGTAAAACAGAAGTTGCAATAAGGGCTATGTTTAAGGCGGTTATGTCAGGAAAGCAAGTTGCAATTGTTGTTCCTACAACGATTTTAGCTATGCAGCATTATGAAACTATCAAGGAGAGGTTTAAGCCTTTTCCTGTAAAGATAGAGCTTTTATCAAGGTTTAGGAGTGCAAAAGAGCAGAAAGAATCACTCAAAAATTTGACTCTTGGAAACTCTGATATTGTAGTTGGGACCCATAGATTGCTTCAAAATGATGTCATATTTAAGGATTTGGGGCTTTTGGTTATTGATGAAGAGCATAAATTTGGCGTAAAACACAAAGAAAAACTCAAAATGCTCAAGAAAAACCTTGATATAATTACAATGTCAGCTACCCCTATCCCAAGAACGCTTTATATGTCACTATCAGGGATAAAAGATATGAGTATAATTAATACTCCCCCTACAAACAGGCTACCTGTTAAAACTTTTGTTGGAGAATTCAAAGACTCCCTTGTTAAAAATGCCATAAACTATGAACTTGAGCGTGATGGGCAGATATTTTATCTTTATAACAGGGTCGAAAGTATATTCGAATTTGGGGCTTCTCTTCAAGAACTTGTTCCAAATGCAAGAATAGCAGTTGCTCATGGTCAAATGGACGAGAAAAAACTTGAACAGATAATGGTAGATTTTTTAGAGCATAAGTATGATTTACTCTTATGTACTACTATTATTGAATCAGGGTTAGATATCCAAAATGCAAATACAATGATAATCCATAACGCGGATAGATTTGGTCTTGCTCAGCTATATCAATTAAGAGGAAGAGTCGGAAGAAGCGAGCGTCAGGCTTATTGTTATTGTCTTTACAGTAGTTCTAAAAAACTTACAGAAGACGCTATTAAAAGACTTAATGCTATCAAGGAATTTGCGACTCTTGGCTCTGGATACCAAATAGCTTTAAGGGATATAGAGATTAGAGGAGTCGGGAATATACTTGGAACTAAACAGCATGGCCAAATGGTCAATGTTGGGTTTGATACATATTGTGCACTTCTTGAAGAAGCAATAAATGAGATTAAACAAGAAAAAGTAGAGCCTAAAAGACCTACTATTGTTGACATTAATGCAACAGCTTATATCCCTGATGAGTGGGTTGGTTCAAAAGAGCAAAAAATGATTGAGTATAAGAGACTTTCAGATGTTACCTCAATTTCAGAGCTTGACTTAATTACAGCTGAGTGGAAAGATCGTTTCTCAAAAATGTCTGAGCCTATTGAAAATCTTATCAAACTTGTTCATATAAGGCTTCTTGCAACTCAGGCAAATATTCCTTTAATTCGAGAAACAGCATCTAACATAAGAATTTATACCTGGTTCTCGCGCCCTGAGTGGAATATCCTGAAAGCAAATTTACCTTCAAATATTACGAAATATATTAAATTTACTGAAGCCCCTAAAGCGTGTCAAGACGGCAGTTCTATTCTTTTACTTGATAATTCACTACTTACTTTTGATGAATTATTTAACATGTTGTCTAATTTATTCTATTATATTTATAGGGTATCGTCTTCGTATGGAGATGATAAGACAAATTATTAATCGAAGGTTAATTTTTATAGTAAGGAGATAATGATGAAAAAATTAAAGGCATTTGTTGTATTGCTTTTAGCTATGTTTTCACTTGCAGGATGCGGTTTTAACAAGAATAAAAATGCTTTAATCGTCGTGAATGATACACCAATTACAAAACAGCAGTTTGATGAATCGTTTGATGTTGTTGCAAAAAATCCTATGTTTGCTCAAATGGGCGTGGATTTGAAATCTGATCAAAACAGCTTTTTATATTTGATGCTAAAAGATAGAGTTGTTAATGAACTTATTGTTAAAACTCTTTTAGACAATGAAATTGAGAAAAGAAAGATTAAAGTTTCAGAAGACGATATCGAAAAAGAAATGGCTAATATCGTTGATAAAATCGGCTCAAAAGATAAGTTTAAAGAAATTATTAAACAAAACGGCGTTACAGAAAAACAATTTAAAAAGGATTTAGCAGAAGGTCTTAAAGTTAAAAAACTTGTGGATTCTCTATCATTGGTTTCTGTAAGCGATTCAGAAGTTGCTAAATACTATAAGGCTAATATGGATAAGTTTAAATTTACTGACAAAGTAAGAGCTTCTCACATTTTAGTTATGGCAAATCCTGAAGAAATTAAACAGAGAATTATCTCTAAAAATAGCGGTAAAGAGTTATCTGAAACTGATTTGAATGCTCAAGTAACAAAAGAAATGACAAAACAGCTTGAAAAAGCAAATAAAGTATTAGCTGAAGTTAAAAAAGACCCGACAGAGTTTGCAAAAATCGCAAAAGCAAATTCTGACGATACTATAAGTGCTGCTCAAGGTGGAGATTTGGGTTACTTCTCCGCTCAAGAAATGGTTCCTGAATTTTCAAAAGCTGCATTTTCTTTAAAACCTAATACAGTGAGCGACCTTGTTAACACTCCATACGGTTACCACATCATAATGGTTACCGATAGAGTTAAAGCCGGTATTGAACCTTTAGAAAAAGTAAAACCGGAAATTAAAGAATACTTAGAAAATCAAGAAAAAGTTAAAATTCTTCAAAAATTCGTTGATACTCTAAAATCAACAGCTACAATTACTTACAATGATCAAAGTTTTAATCCTGAAGAAATTCAGAAGCTGATAAAAGAACAGGCTAAGAAAAATCCTGCTCTTATGGAAAGTCAAAAATCTGCAAAAGAATAAATTTGATTTTTATAGTAAAATTAAAAGGGAAAGTTGAATACTTTCCCTTTTAAATTTTAAGGAGAAACATTTTGGGCGAATTAATTCAAAGAAAAGACCTTCCGGCACTTTTGAAAAAATTAAGAGATGAGAAAAAAACAATTGTAACTACTAATGGTTGCTTTGATATTTTGCATGTCGGGCATGTGCGATATCTGGTTAAGACAAAATCTTTTGCCGATGTAATGGTTGTTGCGCTTAATTCTGATAAATCTGTAAAAAGTATAAAAGGACCCGATCGCCCTATTAACAATGAGAATGACAGGGCTGAAATTTTGAATGCTTTGTCTTGTGTTGATTATGTTGTTTTGTTTGATGAAGATTCTCCTGCGGAGCTTTTAGCTGAAATAAAACCTGATGTTCATACAAAAGGTGCGGATTACACTGTTGAGACTCTTCCTGAGGCAAGAATTATTATGGAAGCTGGTGGCAGAATTGAGTTTATAAGTTTTGTTGAAGGGAAATCCACAACATCTTTAATTGATAAGATTAAGTCATAATTTGATATTTTGCACAAGACGTATTAAAATAATACTTATAAAAATATTTTAAATGAGGGGAAATTGATGAAATTCTATAGTCTAGAGGAAATTACACAAATAGTAGGCGGCATTTTGACAAAAGTTGAAAATGCTGAAATTGCAAGAATTGCGCCACCAATGCTTTCTGATGAAAACACACTTGCGCTTGCACTTGGAGAAGAAGAAATCCAAAATATGGAACAGTCAAATGCTAAGGCAGCTCTTGTTCCTCTAGGGGTCAATCTTGATGGAATTTCAACAATTGAAGTTGAAAGGCCAAGACTTGCGATGATGAAATTATTGCACTTGTTCTACCTTCCGCCAGATGCACCTTCAGGAATTCACCCTACGGCAACAGTTCATCCTGACGCAAAATTAGGCGAAAATGTTTCAATAGGGCCTAACGTTGTAGTTTCAAGATATGCTTCAATCGGCAATAATACCAAAGTTTTAGCAAATGTTTATATTGGGCGTTCTGCTCAAATCGGCGAAAATTGCATGATTCACCCTGGTTGTAATATTGGAGACAGTGTTGTTTTGGGTAATAAAGTTGTATTGCAACATGGTGTAAGTATTGGTGCTGACGGATTCAGCTTTGTTACTGAAAATCCTAACAATATTGAGCAAGCAAAACAAGATGGCGCTATAAATGAAGTTAATGCTAAACAAAAGATTTATAAAATACCTTCAATCGGCTCTGTCGTAGTTGGCGATGATGTTGAAATCGGGGCAAATACTTGCATCGATAGAGGTACAATTGAAAATACCGAAATCGGAGAACAAACAAAAATTGATAACCTTGTTCAAATCGGACATAACTGTAAAATTGGCAAAGGCTGTATGATTGTATCTCAAGTTGGTATCGCAGGAAGCTGTAAAATCGGAGATAGAACTGTTCTTGCAGGCCAAGCAGGATTGGCGGATCACTTAGATATCGGCGCTGATTCTATAGTAATGGCTCGCGCAGGCGTTTCAAAGAGCTTCCCTGAAAAATCTATCATTGTTGGGACTCCAGCTGTTCCAAGAAAAGAGTTTATTAAACAAATTCAAACTCTAAAAAAAGCAGAAGAATTAATCAAAAAATTCAAAAAATACGAACACTTGCTTGATAAAGAATAACAAGTGTTTTGGGGAAGAGGAAAGTAGATGAATACTATGAACAAAGAACTTGAAATAACATCAGTAAGCCTTATGACAGGGGTAGAATGCACAGCAAAAATTGTGCCTTCTGAAACAAAGGGGATTCGCTTTCATCTTGCAGGACAAACTATTGAAGCAATAATTGATAATGTTGTTTCAACCGAGCATTGTGTGGTTCTTGGGAATCAAAATATAAAAATTATGCTTATAGAGCATTTTATGGCAGCTTGTGCAATCTGTAATATTGATGCAGTTGATGTTTATTTATCTCACTTTGAGCTTCCTATTTTAGATGGTAGTGCAAAAGGTTGGGCTGAATTATTTTGCAGCGCAGGACTTTCAAAGTCTATTTCAAAAAGGTATTCAGTTACAGAGCCTGTTTCTTATATCAATGGAAAAACACATCTTGTTGTGTTGCCTTCTGATAAACTTTCTATCACATATAGTGTAAGTTTTAATCACCCTGATTTGAAACAAAGATGGGTTTCTTTGGATTTAAATAATATTAAAGAAATCACAGAAGCTAGAACTTTTGGCTATTTAGCAGAACTTGAAATGCTTCAGCAAGCTGGTTTTGCAAAAGGTGTATCGTTAGAAAATACAGTAGGGCTTACAGAAGATGGTTATACAACGGAATTGCGCTCAGAGCTTGAGCCTGCGAAACATAAAATACTTGATTTACTTGGTGATTTTAGACTGACTGGTGTAAATCCACTTTCATTAAACGCCGAAATAATTGTTAAAGAAGCAGGTCATGCAGTTCATTCTAAAGTTGCAAAAATTTTGAAAGATAAAATTACAGAGGAGAAATAAATGGCAGAAGAGACATTACAATTTGATATAATCGAAATTATGGGAATGATCCCGCACAGATATCCGTTCTTGCTTGTGGATAGAGTTACAGAATGTGTTCCGGGAAAAAGTTGTAAAGGTTATAAAAACCTAACTTTTAATGAGGAATTTTTCCAAGGACATTTTCCTAATAATCCAATAATGCCAGGTGTTTTACAGTTAGAAGCAATGGCTCAACTTAGCGCTGGTATCTTGATGACTTTACCTGAATACAAAGGTAAACTTGTTTTATTTGCAGGAATTGACGGCGTAAGATTTAAAAACGTTGTAAGACCTGGAGATAGGTTAGATATGGAAGCTGAACTTATAAAAATAAAAGGACCAGTTGTTAAAGCTCATACAAAAGCGACAGTTGACGGAAAACTCACTGTTGAAGCCGATTTAATGTTTTCAGTTGTTGATAACAAGGCTTAAGACATATAATAGAAAGAAGAAATTATTATGGCAATTCACAAAAGCGCAGTAGTTGCAGAAAGTGCAAAAATCCCTGCAAGCTGCGAAATTGGACCGAATGTAATTATCGGTGAAGATGTTGTACTTGGAGAAAATGTAAAGGTCGTTGCAAATGCTTATTTAGAGTATTGCGAAATAGGTGAAGGAACTGTTATTTCGCCTTTTGCAAGTATTGGAACACCCCCGCAAGATCTAGGCTACAAGAATGAACCGACAAAAGTTATCATTGGTAAGAATTGTCTTATAAAAGAATATGTAACTGTTAATAGAGCTTCAGGAGAAGGAAATGCAACAGTTATAGGTAACAAATGCCTTCTTATGGCTTCATCTCACGTTGCGCACAACTGTGTGTTAGAAGATGAAGTTATTATGGCAAACTTAGCAACATTAGGCGGACATTGCAAAGTGGGATTTGGCGCATTTTTAGGTGGAATGAGTGTGTTTCATCAAAATATTAGAATTGGCGAAATGTGTATCATCAGCGGATTTTCTGCTTCAAGAATGGATATCTTGCCATACTGCAAAGGTGATGGAAGACCTCCTGTTCCACACGGCATAAATGTTATTGGTTTAAAAAGACGTGGCATAACTCTTGAAGAAAGAACCGATTTGAAACATGCCTTTAAGATTATACAATCAGGTGAATATACTACCCTTAAAGCAGCTGATGTTATTGAAGAAACAATTCCTTCAAACAAGTATATTGATAATTTAATTCAATTTATCAGAACTTCTAAAAGAGGTATAGTTGTAAGAAAAAATGACTATTCGGCTGATTAGCTGATTGTATAATATAGAAAAAATGATATGATAATAAGTCTGAAACGGTAGTTTTGGACTTATTATTTTTTATTGAAGAAAGGAGACATTCAATGACAAACCTTCTTGAGAAATATGCAAGAGTTTTGGTTGAATATTCAGTTGACGTAAAACCGGGTGATTTAACTATTATAAGAGCCGAAAGCCACGAGGCGCAGCCCCTTGTAAAAGAAATTTATAAACAAGTACTAAAAAGAGGCGGAAATCCAATTGTAAGATGCGGATTAGACGGAATTACAGAAACATATATCAAAAATGCGTCAGATGAACAGCTTGATTATTTAGACCCTATTACAAAAATGGAATATGAAACTGTTAAAAATTATATTTCGATCGGGGCTCCATTGAACGTTAAAAATATGGCAAAAGCTGACTCTAAAAAAATGGCACGCCGCTCAAAAGCAACAAAACAGTTATCAGAAATAATGCTTGATAGAGCTGCAAAAGGTGAATTAAAATGGGTTATAGCGGATTATCCTACTCAGGCGCTTGCTCAAGAAGCAAAAATGTCACTTGATGAATATACTGATTTTGTTATGACATCTTGCAGATTGTATGATGAAGATCCAGTTGAATCCTGGAGAAGAGTTGGCGAAGAACAGCAAAAAATGGCTGATTATCTTACTAAAACTTCAAAGCTAAGAGTAGTTGGCGAAAAAACAGATATTACTTTCTCAACAGAAGGAAGAATTTGGAAAAATTGTTGCGGAGAATGTAATTTCCCAGATGGCGAAATCTATACATCGCCTGTTGAAGATAGTGCTAACGGTCAAATCTACTTTGACTATCCTGCAATATATAGAGGCAATGAGTCACATAAGATACTTTTAAAAGTTGAAAATGGAAAAGTTGTTGAAGCAACAGCTGAAAAAGGTGAAGATTTCTTGCTTGATATGCTAAATATGGATGAGGGTTCTAGATTTATCGGTGAAATCGCTATCGGAACAAACGATATGATTCAAGATATCACAGGTAATATATTATTTGACGAGAAAATCGGTGGTTCAATCCATATGGCAGTCGGAGCTTCATACCCTGAAACAGGCGGAAAAAATGTATCGGGCCTGCATTGGGACTTGATCAAAAACATGAAAAACGGCGGCCAAATATATGCAGATGATATTTTAATCTATGAAAACGGAAAATTTGTAGTTTAAATAACTCATTATGAAAAAGAAGGGCCAAAATAGTTGGCTCTTCTTTTTTAGTATGAAAGATAATTATTCAGGCAACAAATACTCGCAGTCTGCAACTTTGTAGCCATTAATAGTCTCAATAGAGTTAATTTTGATTTGAGAATCTCTTGGCAAGATGTATTCATTATATCCGCCATAAATCCCTTTTGTTCCTTTTGGAAGTTTTATGCGCATTATAACGCCATTATTTTCAGTATCAATAAATTGTTGGAATTGCTGACTAGTAGCTGTTGTTGAAGTTGATACAAAAGATTTATCTGAAATAATCATATTTGGTTTTATAGAGTCTACAAAGGCTTGTTGACGTTCATATACGCTGTTTTTCAATGTTCTAAGGCCTGGGTCTGCACCGTGAACTGCTCTATACACAACTGAATTTTGCGTCAATTCGGGAGCTTTTTTTATAACTCTATCCATTAGTACGACATCTTGTATTTGTGATGGGTCGCATCCATTTCTAAGAGAGTCATTATACATGTACAAATCGTGATAGTTACTTATTGCTCTTGATTCTTCATCTGTTGCAAAATCACTGTAATTGCTTGTTTTTATAGGTGTATCAGTTTTTCTACAAACGGCTTCTGTTATCTTGTTATTTTTTCTTATATGTAATTCTTTTGAACAGGCTAATCTTTTATCTCTAGATATGTAATACTCATCATATTGTTCAATATTTGTTTTTTCTAGATATGTCAAACTATCATCAAAATTAGGGAATGGCTCATTATATCTTTGGGTATATGATTGTTGTGCTGAATTAATGATTTTGTCTGTTGTTTTTGTTAATTCTTTTTCTAAATCCTGAATTTCTGCATCTGTTTTCGTTGCTAAATCTTCAGTAAAGACATTAACTGCCTTTTCTCTTACAGAACTTCTGGCAGTTCTTAGTGCTATTGATTGTTCGTCTGATAAATTATTGAACTGTATTTCTTGAAGCTCTTTCAGAGATTTGCCTTCTAAATCTTCGGTGAATTTTTTTAGTTCCTCAGCAGCTTTTTTTGCTGCTTCTGCCGCTTCATTTTCTGTTCTTGTTGCAGTTTCTTTTGCTGTCTTTAAGGCTTTTATTTTATCTTCTGTTATACCTTCAGTTGAAATTTCTTCTAATTGTGCTGCAGTTTTGCCCTGAAGTGATTGTGTGAAATCATCAAGTTCTCTTGCTGTTTTTTCTGCAACTTCTTGAGAGTGTTTTGCTGCAGCTTTTAGTTCATTTAATGCTTTTAACTGATCAGAAGGTAGTCCTTCAGGTGAAATTGCTTCAAGCTCTTTATAAGATTTTCCTTGAATATTTTGTATAAAATCCGCAAGCTCTTCAGAGTTTTTAGCAGCTATTGCTGCTGCTTCAGCAGCCTCTTGTTCTGCTTTTTGCGCTGCTTCGCGGAGTGTTTTTTCAGTAGATGTTATTGCATTATTTAAGAGTTCTTGTTGATGTTTGTTTTTGGGAACTATTCCTTTTAATTCTTCAAGTGTTTTTCCATTTAACCCTTCTTTAAATACTTTAAGAGCTTGTTTGCCTCTACCTTTATAAATAAGAACTCCTGCTGCAACAACAGCACCTAAAGCAGTACCTGCAATTGCAAGAGTTTTACCGTCGAATTTTCTTGATTCATCAGTATTATTATCAGGTGTTTTCTCAATCTGTTGTGCAGGTATCTGTGTTGGAGTTTGCGCTACCTGTTGCTGCGCTTGAACTATTGTGTCAAGATAATTTGTCACGTGAATTCCCCAAACTATTAAGTAAGTTATTTATATAAAAAAATTTTTTAATACTAAGTTGTTAAAATCATGGGAAATGTTAATTTTTTTTATGCTAAAATATCAGCAAACAGTACGAAAAAGAGAGGTAGTTTTTAATGAGAGAACTTTCACCATTACAACAAGAAAGGCTAAAATATCAGCCTAAATTGCCTGCTAGTTTAGCAAACGGCATTAATAATTTGTCTTTAATTGAAGGAGCAAAGACTGAGTCAATTAAAGATCAAGAACAAATTCAAGCATTGTTCAAAAATACATATGGAGAACCAGTTATCACGTTTGAATCATCTGAAGATTCATTGATTAGTGAAACTAGAAATGTGGGCGTAATTTTATCCGGCGGACAAGCTCCAGGTGGGCACAACGTAATTGCAGGGCTTTTTGATGCTTTGAAACAAGCAAATCCAGAAAATAAATTATATGGATTTTTAGGTGGACCATCAGGTATTATTGACGGAAAATATGTTGAATTCACTCCTGAATTCATTGATGAGTACAGAAATACAGGCGGTTTTGATATTATTGGTTCAGGTAGAACTAAACTTGAAACTCAAGAACAGTTTGAAAAATCACTTGCAGTGTGCAAAAAACTTAATATCTCTGCTGTAGTTATTATTGGTGGAGACGATTCAAATACAAACGCTGCTCTTTTAGCTGAATGGTTTGTTGAAAATAATACTGGTATTCAAGTTATTGGTTGCCCAAAAACAATCGATGGCGATTTGAAAAATGACCAAATCGAAATTTCGTTTGGTTTTGATACAGCAACAAAAACTTATGGCGAGTTAATCGGAAACATACAAAGAGATGCAAATTCTGCAAAAAAATATTGGCACTTTATAAAAATTATGGGAAGAAGTGCTTCTCACGTTGCTTTAGAAGCTGCTCTTCAAACTCAGCCAAATATTACTTTGATTTCTGAAGAAGTTCAAGAAAAGAAAATGTCTCTAGAATCAATCATAGAATATATGACAGATATTATCGTAAGACGTTCTAACGTAGGTAAAAACTTTGGTATTGCAGTTATTCCTGAAGGTTTAATCGAATTTATCCCAGAAATGAAGTCTATGATTTCAAACTTGAATGAAATTATGCCTTCTTTAGAGCAAGACCCATCATATGCAAATGCAACTTCTACAAGAGAAAAGTTTGATATTGTTGAAAATAGATTGGTTGATGAAAACGGTAAGGTATTCTCATCATTACCGGCGTTGATTAAGGCTCAATTACTTATGGATAGAGACCCTCACGGAAACGTTCAAGTATCTAAAATCGAAACAGAAAAGTTATTAATCGAGATGATTAGAACAAGATTAGATGAATTAAAATCAACAGGTGATTTTATTGGTAAATTCTCAGATCAAGCGCATTTCTTCGGATATGAAGGAAGATGCGCATTCCCTTCAAACTTTGATGCTGATTATTGCTACTCGCTTGGTTTCAACGCATTTGCGCTAATCAATTTTGGTTTAACAGGTTACTTGTCATCAGTTAAAAATCTTGTAAAACCTGCTTCAGAGTGGGTTGCAGGCGGCGTTCCTCTTACTATGATGATGAATATGGAAAGACGTCATTGCGAATTGAAACCTGTAATTCAAAAAGCTCTTGTTGAACTCGATGGACCTGTGTTCAAAAAACTTCAAGACAACAGAGAAAACTGGGCATTAAATGATGAATACAAGTTCCCTGGTGCTATACAGTACTTTGGACCAAGCTCAGTTGCTGATATCACAACACAAACACTTGCTCTTGAATCTCAACAAAAACTGGTTTCAAAAGTGTAAAAATATTAACTTTTATTAATATTATAAAAAATCCTGTCAATATAATAATGTCAGGATTTTTTTTCAGAACAAAAAGGAGACATATATGCGTGCAGGACATCCTGGGGCTGCTACCCCACATTTAATACAACAAGCTCTAGGCGCAAGAGGCCTTGGCTCAATGGCCAGAGAAGAAGATGCTTTAAATAAAAAAGAAGAAACTCCTCCTGTTAGTTTGGGTGTAAACCATATTCCATACAGAGACAAAGCTAAAGCAAAAGAACTACTAGAAGGTAAATCGACTGACGAAATACTAAATTTAAGAGGTATTGGTGTTAAGTACAACCATAGCGGTAAAAAAATCTTAACTGCATACGAAGCGCCAAGTATTTATTATAAAGCCAGTGATATCGGAATCGATGAAAATAGCCTTATTGAAGGTGTTACGAAAGTTTTATCAGGAGGAATGAACCTCAGAAACTCAGAATTAACATCAACAGGTTCTATAAAAACTGTTCTCGGAGACATAATCATAGACGATAAGTCACAAATATCTGATATGAGTTCGATTGAAGAACATCAAGGTATGCTATTTTTAGAAATACCAAAAGAAATTAGTACAAAAGAATTTATTGAAAAAATTGGATATAAACCTACATATAGAACCGGCGGAGTTATTAGACTGTAGTTTCTATTTGTTTGAATGAAATGTAAAGAAGTCCTGAAATCTCTGTTTTTAGGACTTCTTTTGTTATGAAAAATATTGTATAATTGCAGGACAATACTAAGTTTAGGGGTGTCTATGGTTTCTAATATAGGCTCTGGGTTTATTTTAAATTACGTTAACTATCTTTCTAAGAAAAATATTTCTCTTGAAGATATGTTTAAACAATTTTCTGCGTCACTTGGTGGCGACGGTAAAACTATCAAAAAAAAGGATATTGAAGATTATATAAAAAAAGCTGAAAGAGGCGAAGTAAAAGTAAGTGCCCAAAAGCTAAAGTATCTAAAGATGATTAGGGATAACTGGGACAAATATTTTAAAGATAAAGACAGTATTAATTATGAAGATTTTAAAAATAATGTTGCTCTTTTTGCTGGAATAATAGCAGAAGACAGCCAAGTTGAAGAGATTGATAAAGATAAAGACAAAGAGAAAGATTATCAATATAATCAAAAAGATAAAAAAGACAAGGACGACGAAAAGCTTGAAATCTTTAACAAATATATTGAAGAACTCAAAGAGAAGATGAAAGCCGTTGAAAAAGGTCTTACAAAGGACAATTTGAAAGAGTATCTAACGGCCCTTGCCACCAGAAGCGATGTTGACCCTGATGCATCTGCCGAAATAGGTTTGGTTACTAATTTGATTTCTGATTTTGACTCAATAACAGGTGGTAAAGAGTATTTGAACAGCATTAAAAATGAAACTCAATACGAAAGCAGTGGGAGTCTCAAAAGTGATGATTTTTCTTCTCCTGTAAACTTCAAGATATAGCTTCTGCCGTTTGCCATTATCCCTTGGTGGTGTTATAAATATTGTATGGATAATTAAAGGGAAAATGTATGGAAAAGAATAAAGAATCATTACATATTTTAAGACACTCAGCTTCACATATTATGGCGCAAGCAGTTCAAAAACTGTTTCCTGAGGCAAAACTTGCTATAGGACCTGCAATAGATACAGGTTTTTATTATGACTTTGACCTTGACGGGCACACTTTTACGGCTGATGATCTTGTTAAAATCGAAGATGAAATCAAGAAGATTTTGAAAGAAAATCTTACTTTTGAAAAATTCGAAATTCCAGATGTCGAAAAGCAGATTGCTGAATTCAAAGCTCAGGGCGAAATTTATAAAGCTGAACTATTAGAAGAGCATAAAAATGATAATCCGACTCTTTATTTGACAAAGGATAAAGATGGTAATGTCTTGTTTAATGATTTGTGTTCAGGTCCGCATTTGCCTGGCACTTCTTACATAAAAGCTAATGCTATTAAACTTCTAAAAGTGGCAGGCGCATACTGGCGTGGGAATGAAAAAAATAAAATGCTTCAACGTATATATGCAACTGCGTTCTGGACAAAAGAAGATTTAGCTGATTATTTAACTTTTATAGAAGAAGCTGAAAAACGCGACCACAGAAAACTAGGTACACAGCTTGATTTATTCTCTGTAAGAGAAGAAATCGGTGGTGGTCTTGTATTGTGGCATCCAAATTTAGCTGTTGTAAGAGAAGAAATCGAAAATTATTGGAGAACAGAGCACAGAAAACGCGATTATGTTATTGTTCAATCTCCTCAACTTGCAAAATCTAAGCTATGGGAGCTTTCAGGACATATTGACCACTATAAAGAAAATATGTTCTTTATCCAAAAAGAAAATGAATCTGATGAACAATACATTGTAAAGCCAATGAATTGTCCGTTCCATATATTGATTTATCAAGCAAACAGACACTCTTACCGCTCATTACCACTAAGAATGGCGGAACTCGGAACTGTTTATAGACGTGAAAAATCAGGTGCTTTATCAGGCTTAACAAGGGTCCAAGGCTTTACTCAAGATGATGCGCATGTATTCTGTACACCTGAACAATTGGTTGATGAAATTAATGCAATCATTGATTTTGTGGCTGATACTTTAGATATTTTCAAGATGAAATTTGATGTTGAACTTTCAACAAGACCAGATGATTATGTCGGTGAGATTTCAAACTGGGAAAAAGCTGAAGCCGGGCTAAAAGAAGCTATGGATAGACGCGGAATGAAATACGAAATCAATGAAGGTGACGGTGCATTCTACGGTCCTAAAATTGACTTTAAAATAAAAGATGCAATTGGTAGAACTTGGCAGTGCGCTACTATTCAGCTTGATTTTAACTTACCTCAAAGATTTGATATTAAATATCAAGACAAAGACGGGCAGTTAAAAACTCCTGTTATGCTTCACAGAGTAATCTTTGGTTCTATGGAAAGATTCCATGGTATACTTATCGAGCATTATGCAGGTGCTTTCCCTACTTGGATTGCGCCGACTCAGGTTAGCGTTGTTCCAATTGCTGAAAGACATAATGATTATGCTGAAAAAATCTATAAAGACTTGAGAAATAAAGGAATTAGAGTAAATCTTGATGACCGTTCAGAAAGCATGAACTACAAAATCAGAGAAGCGTTGCAAGACAAAAAAATCCCATATGTTGTAATAGTTGGGGATAAAGAAATCGAAGCAGGCGAAGTTTCAGTTCGTGTAAGAGGAATTGGCAACGTTGGCAATATGAAACTTGATGAATTCTCAGAAAAAGTTGATAATGAAATAAAGACAAGGGCTAACGAAACCACCTTTTCAGCAAAATAACTTGGAGAAAAAACTATATGAAAAAGATTCTGTTGTTGATATTTAGTTTGTTTATTATGGCAGGACTTGCTTTTGCTGATGTTATTCCTGCTTATAAAGACAGCATCAAGTATTATGGCATCGGAACTCTTAATATGGTTAATAATTTTGTCGTTTACGATGAACCTAACGAACAGTCAAGGGTTTTGAAAAGAGTAGACTACTCAACCCTTGAAAACCTTGCTATGTTTAACGTCAGAAGTTGTATTGATAACACTTTGATAGCTTATATTCCTCAAAATAAAATTGCACTCGTTGCTGTTGATTCAAACCTTGAAACAGGTTGGTACGAGATTATTTATGACCAGTCAACAGGAGCAACGGGCTACGTAAAGCAAGAAGACGCTCAAAACTTTAGAACTTGGAAACAGACTTTCGAATATTGGGGAAAGAAAAACGGCATATACCTGTTTAAAGATGTAGCTGATGAAGATAAGCAAATGTATTCAACTGATTCAAAAGAATCTCAGAAGTTAGAATCTTTTAAATATCCTAGGTTTATAACTTTTTCTATGATTAGAGGAAATTGGGCTCTTGTCTCTGTTCTTGATTTAGAACAAAGAGCTAAAATCGGCTGGATTCCTTGGAGAACAGAAGAAGGAAGACTTTTGGCGTTCCCGTTTTTTTCTGAGCAGCAATAAATTTATTCAGCAGAACTTACTTCAGCTTCTTCATTTAGAAGAGGAATTTGTTTGCTTGATTTTGCCCCTAGCTCTTGAAGACGCTCAATTTGTCTTATAACGTTATCTTTACCGGTAAGTTTTGTATAAAGTTTTGAAAGAGCTGATTGCATTGAATTTACATCTTTTATCATATCTGAAAATTTATCAATCATTTTGCCTGCAAGCGTTGCAATTTCAAGCGCGTTTTTATTTTGTCTGTTTACTATATGGAAACTGTTTATTATCTTAAGCGCTGCAAGAAGTGTTGATGGAGATACCGGCATGATTTTGTTTTTCCAAGCAAGTTCCCAAAGCTGAGAATCTTCTAAAAACAACATTGAATAGCAGCTTTCAATCGGAATGAACATTAAAACATATTCAGGTGAATAGTAGTCTGTTGTATCGAAGTATTCTTTCTTCGCTAAGCCTGTTATGTGGCTTTTTACGGAGTCTTTGAATTGTCTAAGGTTGTATTCCTTTTCTTCATCATTTTCTGCTGTTATATAGGCTTCGTATGAGGCTAATGTTGTTTTTGCATCTATGAAAATTGCTTTGTTATCTGGCAAAAGTACTGTCGCATCGGGTCTTTGCTGAGATGTAATTCCTGCTTGAGTTACATATTCTTCGCCTTTTTTTAAGCCAGAAAGTTCTAAAACTCTCTCTAATATAAGTTCTCCCCATTTACCCTGTTTCATATTGTCACCTTTTAGAGCTTGTGAGAGTTTTTGAGTGCCTTGCGTGATTTTGCTTTCTGCTTCAATTACGGTTTTTATATGGTCATCAAGTTTTACAAAATTTTCGTTATTTTGTTCAAATTTTTTCTTGAACTCTTCAATTTTTTCTTTAAATGGTTCTAAAAGCTCAACCATTCTTTCTTTAGACATGTTGGAAAAATCTTGTGTATTTTCTTTCATGATTTTATTTGCAAGATTTTCAAAAACAAGCTGGAATTGCGAATACATTTCTTCTTGAGTTTTTATCTGGTTTTGCGCATTAGATTTCAAAATAAAAAATGTGATGCCTGCTCCTGTTAAAATCCCTAGAAAAAATATTAATATATCCATCTATTTTGCCCCCAACTCCTTAGACTTTTCCGCTGTTCCTTTGATTGTATCATACAAGATATCAGAGATGTTACTTTGTTTTAAGACATTGTTACCGACTTCTGTAGTCCCTCCCGGAGTTGTTACATTTATAATAAGTTGTTCTGGTGAGATATCTGTATCTAAAATCATTTTGGCTGCCCCAAGAGCTGTTTGGGCTGATAGTTTCAATGAAGTTTCATAGTCTAAACCGAGTTTTTCCCCAGCTTTTGCAATTTCGTTGATTATATAGTAGTAAAAAGCAGGCCCTGAACCTGAAACACCAGTTACTGCGTCAATATATTTTTCATCAAGTTCTACAACTTTTCCTACGCTTTTGAAAATTTCAAGCGCTGTTTTTATATCTTCTTCTTTTGCAAACTTCCCTTTGCAAATTGCGCTAATCCCTTCGTTTACAAGGGCTGGAGTATTTGGCATTACTCTTATAACAGCCACTTCACCTAAAATATTTTCCATGGTTTCTATTGAAATACCCGCTGCAATTGAGATTACAATTTTTCCTTTAACAATATCTTTAATCTCTTCAAGAACATCTTTTAAAACAAAAGGTTTTACCGCTAAAAGAATAATATCAGAATTTTTTGCAACTTCAATATTTGATGAAGTTACATTTATTCCAAACTCTTTTCTTGCAGAATGAAGGGCACAGTCGTTTTTATCTGATATAAAAATCTTCTCTTTATCAAAAGATTTTGATTCAATAATCCCTTTTACAATAGCCGAAGCCATTTTGCCTGCGCCGATAAATCCAATATTTTTGTTCATAAACTTAACCTTTTTTCTTACCCCTGATTGACTCTCAATTTTGTTTTATTTATGATGATACAACCGAAGATTATAATATTCAAGGAGAAATAAAATGAGACGTACGTTAGAAGGAACCAAAAGAAAAAGACAAAACGTAAGCGGTTTC
>JAEZIX010000111.1 GCA_023415935.1 Cyanobacteria bacterium OH_CDB_20
GTATTGATGAAAAAGGTATTGGTAACGGGCGGCGCAGGTTTTATTGGCAGCCATCTTTGTAAAAGACTTTTAAACGAAGGTGCTGATGTTCTCTGCCTTGATAATTTTTTTACAGGCTCAAAAGAAAATATCATTGATCTCATTGGAAATAAAAGGTTTGAGCTTGTCAGACATGATGTTACAAAAGAATATTTTGCAGAAGTTGACGAGGTTTATAATCTTGCTTGCCCGGCAAGTCCCCCTCAGTACCAGTATAATGCCATAAAAACTGTAAAAACGTCTGTTTTAGGGGCTTTGAATATGCTTGGTCTTGCAAAGCGCTGTCGAGCAAGAATTTTGCAAGCATCGACTTCTGAGGTGTATGGAGATCCTGCGGTTCATCCTCAAAGAGAATCATATTGGGGAAATGTTAATCCTATTGGACTTAGAAGTTGTTACGATGAAGGTAAACGCTGCGCTGAAACTCTTATGATGGACTATTATCGTCAGAATAATGTTGATATAAGAATTGTTAGAATATTCAATACATTCGGTCCTAATATGGATATGAATGACGGAAGAGTTGTTTCTAATTTTATAGTTCAGGCTTTAAAGGGTGAAGATATAACTATATATGGAGATGGAAGCCAAACACGTTCTTTCTGCTACGTTGATGATTTGATAAATGGTCTGATTCTTATGATGAATAATAATGACTTTATCGGTCCTGTTAATATGGGAAATCCTGAGGAGTATTCAATACTTGATTTTGCTAAGTTTATTATTGAACTTACAAACTCTGGCTCAAAAATTGTCTATAAGGAATTGCCTTCAGATGATCCTGTTCAAAGAAAACCTGATATTTCTCTTGCCAAAGAAAAACTTGGTTGGCAGCCTCAGACTTCAGTTAGAGATGGCTTGTTAAAAACAATTGAGTATTTTGACAGAAAGTTAGGAGAAAAAAGGTAGTGAAAATTTGTGTTGTTGGGACAGGATATGTGGGGTTAGTTACGGGAGCTTGTTTCGCAGAGATGGGCAATTCGGTTATCTGTGTTGATAAAGACCTAAAAAAACTTGAAATGCTTAATAATGCAATTATTCCGATATATGAGCCAGGGCTTGAAGAGATTATTAAAAATACCAAAAGTGAAAAAAGGCTTTCGTTTACATCTGACTTGGATTATGCGGTTAAAAACTCTGATATCTGTTTTATTGCAGTTGGAACGCCAGAAAGTGACGATGGATCTGCAGATTTGAATGCTGTTTTTGATGTTGCAGAAAAAATTGCAAAGTCGATGAATGGATATAAAATAGTTGTAAATAAATCAACTGCTCCTGTTGGAACAGCCGAAAAGCTTATTGAACATATTAAAAAACATACAAATCAAAAATTTGATGTGGTTTCTAATCCTGAGTTTTTAAAACAAGGTGCTGCAGTTGAGGATTTTCTAAGACCTGATAGAATTATAATTGGTTCAAGCTCTGAAAAAGCGGAAGAGAAGATGCTTACTTTGTACGAGAATTTCGTAAAAAACCAAAATCCTATAATTACAATGGATTTAAAATCTGCTGAGATGGTTAAATATGCATCTAACGCATTTCTTGCTGTTAAAATATCTTATGCCAATGAGATAGCTAATTTGTGTGAAGCATTGGGAGCAGATCCTTCTATGGTAAGACGCGGAATGTGCGCGGATTCTAGGATTGGAACAAAATTTTTATACCCTGGTCTGGGCTACGGTGGAAGCTGCTTTCCAAAAGATGTTAAAGCTCTTATTAAAACAGCTGCTGAAAATGGTATAAGTTGTAACATCATAAAAGCGGCTGATGAGACAAATAAAAACCAGCGAAATATTTTCATAAATAAAGTCTTAAAAAGATATAATAAAGACATTTCAGGTAAAACTTTTGCAGTTTGGGGGCTTTCATTCAAACCTAAGACAAATGATATGAGAGAAGCTCCTTCTATTACTATAATAAATGAACTTTTAAATCATGGCGCAAAAATTGTTGCTTATGATCCAAAGGCGTTTGATGCTGCAAAACGTATATGGGGCGATAAAATTACTTATGCAAGTTCTTCGTACGATGCTCTGTTAGGAGCTGATGCGCTTTTACTTTTAACCGAATGGAATGAGTTTAGAAATCCTGACTTTGATTTGATAAAGAAAAACTTAAAATCTCCTGTAATTTTTGACGGAAGAAACCAATACGACGTTGATTTAATGAAAAAATCAGGTTTCGAGTATCATTCAATAGGAAGAAAATAATTTTTAGAGTATAAAATTCATCAAATAGCCTACGGCGATAAAGGCGACAAAAAGATATAATGTGAAAATTCCAATCATTTTCCATTTTAATACTTTATTGAGCATAATCATCTCAGGAAGTGAGATTGCAGTTATGCTCATCAACATAACAAGAGTTGTTCCTATCGGAACCCCTTTTATGAGCAAAACTTGTACTATTGGCAAGACGCTGTCGTGATTTGCATATATTGGTATGCCGGCAAATGCTGCAAATACAACCGCAAATGGGTTTTCTTTTCCCAGATATTTTACAAACATCTCCTGAGGAATATAACCGTGCATAAATGCTCCGATTCCTAAACCAATCAAAACATAAACCCAGATTGATTTTACAGTATCAAATGCGTATTTGAAAGCATAGATAAGTAAGTTTTCATCTTGATTCTTCTCAAAAGAGTTGTGATGATGCCCTTCTTCATGTTTTTCTTCTGCTTTATTACAACAACATTTTTTATTTTGCTCTTTTTGTTCTTCTTTTATGTATTTTTCAAGCTTATATTTGTCACATAAATACCCACCAATAATTGCTATAACAGCTCCTGTTAGAACATAGACTAGCGCGCCTTTTAGACCTGCCTGAGGAGTGATAAGAAGCAAAACGGCAGCAACCTCACTTATTAAAGGAGATGAAATTAGAAAAGCCATCGTAACCCCAAATGGTATTCCTGCTGCAATAAAAGCTAGAAATAAAGGTATGGAAGAGCAAGAGCAAAAAGGTGTTACGGTTCCTAATAAGACGGCAAGAATGTATCCTATCCACCTTGATTTTCCTGAAAGATACTGTTTGATTTTTTCTGCTGAAAGCTGAGCTCTAAAGAGTGATACGACAAATATCATTATATAAATAAGTAAAAATATTTTTATGGTGTCTTCAATAAAAAAACTTAAACTGACGCCAAGTCTTGTATTTATATCAATACCTGCTTTTGTGACAACGTAATTTCCGAATGTAGCTAAAAAATCTAACATATCAATTCCTCTTATTTATTTTGACAAGACACACAATCTTTATGGAGAAAATCCATAGTAGCTTTTATTTTTGAACAATTTGGTTTATAAAAATACGATTTCCCTTTTTTAGTTTTTGTACAAAGCCCCGCATTTTTTAAAAGAGATAAATGAAATGACAGAGTGCTTTTGGGGATATTTAATTTTTTTGCTATCTCAGTTGGTTGTAAACCTTCAAGACTGTTTTTAACAAGCAGTTTGTATATCTCAAGTCTTACTTCTTGAGAAAGTGCCATAAATATTGTTGAAAGCTCTTGCGTTTTCATTTTTCACCTTTGTTATTGTTCCATTATACTAGAATTATAGAACTATTATTTATGTTTTTCAACCCTTTTTTATGGACGAATTAAGGAATATATTGTAAACTAAGCGTATGAAAAATATTAGTGACGCAGTTGTAGCTTATCAAAATGATAAATTTGATGAAGCTGAAAAAATAGCACTTGATATTCTCAAAGTTGATGAATGTTCAGAAGAAGCAATTGATGTTTTGTCTGCAATATATTTAAAGACAGGGCAATTAGACTTTGTTGCAGGTGCTAGAAAAGACTCTCTAAAAACAATACGTCAGATTGCAGTGTATTTGTATAATCTTCAAATGTATGAACAGTCGATGTTTTTTTATAAGAAATCACTTTCACTTGAGCCGAATGATTATGTAGGTCTTAATAATTTGGGGTTAATATATGAATGCTTAGATGATTATAAAAATGCTCAAATTGCTTATGAAAAATCACTCAAAGTAATGCCAAATTACTATGCTTATTACAATTTAGGCGTGATTTTTAGAATGCATAAGGACGTTCAAAAATCTCTCCAATATTTAAAGAAAGCTCTTTCATATAAACCAGAAGAGACTGAAGTCAATTATAGTTTGGGGATGTCATACCTTATGGGGCACAATTTTGAGGAAGGGTATAAATATTTTTTAAAAAGAAAAACTAAAGGCAAAGAACAACTTAAAAACCTTTGGGATGGCGAAAAACATCAAGATAAAACAGTTCTTGTTTTTTGTGATTACGGATTTGGTGACGCAATAATGTTTTCGAGGTATTTCACTTTTTTAAAATCCTGTTTTAGTAAAGTTAAAGTCTTTATTAGGTCGCCTTTACTTAATCTTTTTAAAAATTCATTTGAAAATATAGAATTTTTTACAAATATGCAAGGCATTCAATATGATTATTCTGTTTTGGCAATGGATTTGCCATATTTTTTAAAGATGGATTTTTCTAACATACCTTATCCTGAGGGGTATTTAAAAGCAGATGAGCAAAAATGTAATGAGTATGATGAAAAATATTTTAAAACGGATAAATTAAAAGTAGGAGTGGTAGCATTTTCTGGTGATAAGGCAAAAAGAAATGCGAGAAAGCGCTCAATAGGTTTTGAAAAGCTTCAAAAATTATCAGAAATTCAAAATATCAAACTATACTCATTCCAAAAAAAAGATGAATTTTGCCCTTGTGTTCCTTGTGAATATGTTGATTTAGGAAGTACTTTTTCTGATTTTTCAGACACAGCAGCTGCCTTAAAAAATCTTGATGTACTTGTCTCAGTTGATACATCAGTCTTGCATCTTGCAGGAGCGTTGGGTGTAAAATCTTATCTGATGCTTCCTTACAACTCTGAGTGGCGCTGGTTTGACGCTAAAAATCCTACTCCCTGGTACAAAAGTGTTAAATTGTTTTCTCAAAAAACTTTTGACGATTGGCAAGGCGTTGTTGATGAGATTTGTGAAGACCTTGAGTCTTAGTCTGTTTGTTTCTTTCTTTAAAATTTATATTATAATAATTTTAAATAAGGAGATTATTATGTATCAATTATATGTTGAAGAAGAAAATTCATTTTCGCCGGATTTAATAGGAGAATATGAAGATTTAGAAGATGCTCAAGAGAAGGCTCAAGAACTTAAACAAAAAGATCCTTCAATTAGATATACAATCGAAGAAACAAATGGGGGGTTTAATAGTTACGGCGATCTTTTAACAAGTGTTGTTGAAAGAGGATAAATATGGATAAAACTGCAGAAAAACTTAAGGATTTATCTTTAAAAAGAAAATTGGCTCATGCTGAACTTTTAAAAAGAAATTCTAAAACATACAAAGCCTTTTTGGATATGGAAGTTGCAACTTATTCCGATGGAAATTTGTCCAAAAAGAATAAAGAGCTTATTGCAGTTGGGATTTCAGTTGTAATAAACTGTGAATCATGTATGCAGTGGCATATTGAGCAGGCATATAATGATGGAGCAACCCAGGATGAGATTCTTGAGGCAATAGAAGTAGGAATTGAAATGGGTGGAGGACCTGCAACTGTTTCTGCGAGATTTGCCCTTGATGTTTTAAAGTCTTTGAAATAAGTTTATTAAATTTTGCAACAAATTATATCCTTATTAACATATTATTTTTTGGAGAGCATTATTAAAATTATAAAATAGGATTTTAATATGTTTCCAAATTCTTTATATACTTCTATCAAAAATTCTGTACCGATTAAGCCTCCTTTGAATACTAAGTCACAAGAAGCTACTAAGTATTGTGGAAGTTCTGTTGTACAAAATAATAGCTATGCTAAAGCGCCTGTAAAACCTTATTTCATTAATTTTAAAGGCTATGATGGTAGAAGCGAAGATTACAACATGCCTATGCGTACAAGCTTTTTTAGAGATGTTGAAACTCTTGAAATAGCAACCGAGGTTGTAAAAAGAAAATTTCCTAAAGGTGCAACAATACTTGATTATGCCTGCTCTGACGGAGAAGAAGCGATATCAATTCTAGCGCTATTAGATGGAGATGACGAAAATAAATATGACATAATTGCTCTTGATAAAAGTTCTAGCGCTATAAAAGAAGCAAAAAAGGGACGTTATAGAGAAGCAACGGGTTATGGAGATGAAGGCTTTTTATTTAATCTACATGAAGATATGATTTCTGAAAAAAATAGAAGGCTGAAGGATAAATTTCTAAAGATTATGGATGAAACAACAAGAAATGAGAAAAGAATATACGCGTATACAGTTAAAGAAAAATATAAAGATAAAATAAGGTTTCAACCATGTGAACAAGGTGATATTTTTGATATTGACAAGGTAATCACTTCAAAACCTGTTGGTGCGGTATTTTTTAGAAATGCGATGTATCAGCTTTTTGGCAGAGGTTTTGACTATGCTGATCAAAAAAATGTTTATACTCAACGAGAAACGATTATGGATTTAGTTGATGAAGTTTACAAAAAACTTGAGCCAGGCGGTGTCTTTGTTTTGGGTAACTGCATAGAGGATCAACATTTTAATAGTTTTATTGTAGGCTATATAAATAAGAAAATGCCAGATTCTTTTATTCCTCTAAATAAACCTAATATGTTGAGAAAGACGCCAACTGTCTGGATGAAAGTTAAATAGATTAATACTATATGATTTAATTTTATTTAGTATAAAATATAACCAAGTATAGGAGATGTTTTATGCTAAATAAAGAAAAACCTGTTAAAGTCTTTGTGGATAAAGAAAAGTGCACAAAGTGCGGAATTTGTATTGAGACTTGTGACAACTATTTAAAATCTGGGGAAGAAGGTTTCCCTGTTGAAAAAGATATTAATGATTCTTTATTTGGTTGTATTCAGTGTGGAAACTGCATGATGAAGTGTCCGACTGAGGCAATTGAGATTATTGGAGAAGATATTGATAAAAATCACATTCGCCCTATGCCTCAAAAAACTTCTGATTATGATGCTTTAAACGGGTTGTTTTTAAAAAGAAGAAGTATAAGAAAATATAAAAACGAAGATGTTTCTAAAGATGATATAGATAAAATAATTGCCTCCGCTTCAACATCTGCAGTGAGTATCCCGCCTTCTGAAGTTAAAGTTTTAGTTTTTCACGGAAGGAAAAAGGTTCAAGAACTTGCCAAAGATTTGCTTGAAGAAATAAAACACGCACAAAAAGTTCTGACTCCATTTGCTCTTTCTCTTATGAAGACTTTTATGGGCGAAGCTAAATACAAAGTAATGAAAGATTTTGTCGTTCCTTTATGTCAAGAAACTGCTAAAAGTCTTGAAAAAGGTGAGGATGTTTTGTTCTACGAGGCTCCTTGTGTCATGGTTTTTTATGGCTCTGAGCTTATAGATGCAGAAGATATGATAATTGCAGCTACTAACGCTACTATGGCAGCTGAATCTTTAGGGTTAGGCACTTGCTTTATTGGAACAGCAGGACATTTCTTCAATACCAGTTCAAAATTAAGAAAAAAATATGGAATTCTAAAAGGCGAAAAAGTTGGAACAACTTTTATTGTGGGAGTTCCTGATGAAAAATATCTCAGAACCTTCCAAAGAAACTTTAAAGAAGTAGGAATAATAAATTAGGTAACTATTTAGTTAAGTAGCCTAAGACCTCATCAACGTGGCCTTGGACTTTAACTTTGCGCCATTCTTTTTCTAATTTGCCGTTTTCATCAAGTAGGAAAGTTGAGCGTTCAATTCCCATGTATTTTTTCCCGTACATTGATTTTTCTTTCCATACGGAAAAGGCTTCTGCAAGTTTATGTTCTGTGTCTGAAAGTAGAATAAAATTTAAATTTTGTTTTTCTTGAAACCCTCTATGGCTTTTTATATCGTCAGGACTTACACCTATTACAGTAACAAGAGGAGTAAGACGGTTCATGTTGTCCCTAAAATCGCATGCCTCTTGCGTGCAGCCAGAGGTGTTATCTTTAGGGTAAAAATATAATATTATTTTTTGTCCTTTAAAGTCACTGATGGAATATTCGTGCTCGGTTCCTTCTTTATCAATACCTTGTAGTTTGATTTTTTCGTATGTCATAGTTATTTCTCCTCGCCACAGATATTTAGATTTATATTGTTTAATAGTCTTCTTGTCAATTCGCTTTCTAGCTTATACCAGATGATATTACCTTCCCTGTAACCTTTGATTATTCCTGCGTTCTTTAAAATATTAATGTGTTGTGAAATCAGAGATTGCGAGACTTCGAGCCTTTCAGTCATTGTGTTTACATTGCATTTTTCTTTGTGAATAAGCCCGCATACAATCATTAGTCTTAGCGGGTGTGAAAGTGCCTTAAATATATTTGCATATTCTTCTGCTTGCATAATTATTCCCTCATCTGTTGACAATATTAGAATATTATAATATCCTAATATTGTCAAGGAAAATTTATTGAGGTACTTAAATATGAAAACGGTAATTGTAGGCGGCGGTGCATGTGGTGCAAGTTGCGCAGCAAGATTAAGAAGGATTGATGAAAATGCTGAGATTATTATTTTAGAAAGAACAGATGAAATTTCAATCGCAAACTGCGGTCTGCCATATTATTGCTCTGATGTGATTAACGATAGGGATAAAATTCTTGTTTCAAGCCCTCAGAAGTTTAAAAAATGGTTCAATATAGATGTGAGATTAAATTCTGAAGTTGTAAAGATAAATCGCGAAGAAAAGAGTGTTGAGTTAAAAGACGGAGAGAAAATTTCTTATGACAAACTTGTTTTAACGCTTGGCGCAAGCCCTATTGTGCCTCCTTTTGAAGGAATGGACAAGAATAAGGTTTTTGCAGTTAGAACCTTAAATGATGCTGATAGAATCAAAGAATACATTAAAAACAATAATGTAATTCACGCTGTTGTTATTGGGGGCGGTTTTATCGGGGTTGAGATGGCTGAAAACCTGGTAGAACTTGGACTTAATACAAAACTTATTGAGCTTCAAGACCAAATATTAGCGCCTGTTGATTATGAAGTTGCTGCAATTGCTCAAAATGAGATGAGAGAAAATGGTATAGAGCTTATTTTATCTGATGGAGTCAAAGGCTTTAATGACAACAAAATTCTTCTTAATTCAGGAAGAGAAGTTGAGTTTGATATTGTTATTATGGCAATTGGTGTTAAACCTGAGATTGATGCCGCTAAAAATGCGGGACTTGAAGTCAATCGAGGGTTAAAAGTCAATGAATTTATGCTAACTTCAGATCCTGATATATATGCTGGTGGTGATAGTGTTGAAGTGAAAGATTTTGTATCTGAAGCAGAGACTTTGATTCCTCTTGCAGGTCCTGCAAACAGGCAGGGAAGAATTATAGCGGATAATATTGCTAACCTAAAATCTACATACAAAAACTCTCAAGGAACGTCAGTTTTAAAGGTTTTTAACCTTACTGTTGCAAGTGTTGGTAATAATGAAAAGCAACTTAAAAGTAGAAATGTAGATTATCTGAAAACTTTTATCTATGGTCGTTCTCACGCAGGGTATTACCCTGAATCTGAGCAAATCTTGTTTAAACTCTTATTTACAAAAGAAGGAAAAATACTTGGCGCTCAAGGTGTTGGAGAAGATGGAGTTGAAAAAAGAATTGATGTTATAGCGACTATAATGAGGCAAGGTGGAACCGTTCAAGATATGCTTGATTCAGAGCTTTGTTACGCTCCTCCATATTCATCAGCAAAAGATCCTGTAAATATTTTGGGGATGAATGCTGATAATATACTCAAAGGACTTGTAAAACCTGCATTTTTTGAAGATTTAGCAGGCTCTTATTTAATAGATGTAAGACCTAAAGAGATTTTTAGTTTTAGAACAATAGATAGAGCTTTTAATATACCTATATCAAACTTGAGAGAAAGAATTGATGATATTCCAAGAAATATCAAGGTTGTTCTCTTCTGTGATACAGGATATACAAGCTATGTAGCTTCAAGAATACTTATCCAAAACGGTTTTGATAATGTTTATTCTTTAACAGGCGGGATAAAGTTCCAAAACGAGCTTATAAAAGATAAAAACGCAGTTGTCAAAGAAAAAGTACAAACTTGCGCGATGAAATCTATATCAAATGATAATGTGGTTAAGGTTGATGCAACTGGGCTTCAGTGTCCTGGACCAATTATGAAAGTTTCAAATGCTTTGTCAGAATTATCAAAAGATGAAATTGTTGAAATAACTTCAACTGATAGAGGTTTTAAGTCTGATATTGAGGCTTGGTGCGAAACAACAGGCAATAAACTTTTGAGCTTGATTACAGAAAATAAGCTAATAAAAGCGATAATTAAAAAAGGTGTTGCTGAAAACACTTCTATCATGAACGATTCAAGAAGTAATGGGCAGACTATTGTTGTTTTTTCAAATGATTTAGATAAAGCGCTTGCTGCTTTTATTATTGCAAATGGCGCAAAAGCTAGCGGAAAAGATGTAACGCTATTTTTTACCTTCTGGGGTTTAAATGTTTTAAGAAAATCAAACGTTGATGTTAAAAAAGGTTTGATTGATAAAATGTTCGGACTAATGATGCCAAAAGGCGCTGATAAACTTACCTTATCCAAGATGAATATGGGTGGAATGGGCTCTATGATGATGAAATGGGTTATGAAAAACAAGAATATTTCAACGCTCAATGAACTCATCAAGCAGGCTCAAGATTCAGGTGTAAAATTTATCGCCTGCACAATGTCGATGGATGTTATGGGAATCAAGCAAGAAGAACTCATTGACGGTGTGGAGCTTGGCGGTGTTGCTAAATATATAGCAGAAAGTAATAGCTCAAACTCAAACCTATTTATATAGTAAAAGGGGCGATTTAAGCCCCTTTTTTAAATTATATCAAGCCTGCAAAAGTCTTTGTAGGAACAGTATTCACAAGTTTTTTCATCATCGCTGTTTGGCCCAAAATCAAGGTTTTTAATTTTGTTATAAGTTTCAATGATTTTTGATTCGATAAGTACATTATCTTCTTCAGTAAGAACTCTTTCGCATCCTTCAGTAGGCGCGTCAGGAAATAAAAATCCTGTTTTAGTAACCTTATTTCCTGTTGTTTTTTCAAAAATGTATTTATAGAGGCGAAGCTGGTTGAGGTAGTCTTCGTGAAGACCCCCGTCTTTTATATCTTTGTCTTTACTTTTGCCTGTTTTGTAATCGTACAGGCCAAAAGTTCCATCATCATTTTTCTCAATTCTATCAATTGCGCCTTTTATTGTTACATCGCCGATTTTACATTCTTCAACCCTGTATTCAGCCATATATAGGTTTTTAACAGGGGTTGCAGTCAGAATAACGTAGAATTTATCAAGGTTTGTCCTTGCTCTTTCAAGAAAATCTTCTCTTGTCTTTTTGTCTGATAGTTCTCTTTTTGCAAAATCTTTTTCAAACCAGTTGATAAATTCTTCTTTTGATGAGTATGCCCCAGTTTCAATTGCTTGTTTTAAAAGTCTTTCGCAGGCATAGTGGACTGAAATCCCATAGCTTAAAGAGTTTTTGTTGGTATCTTTTGAAATGAGCTCTAGAAGATAAGCATATAAAAATTGCCTTGGGCATTTTAGGTATGTATTTATTGAAGTTGCGCTAAGTGTGAGGTTTTCAATTTTTGTTTTTAAATATTCTTTAAATTCATTCAAGTAATCAAAGTCTTTCTTGCTTGAAAGTTTTATTAAGTCTGATATAAATGTTTCATCTGTGTTTTCGATTACATTTGTTTCTAAAAGTCCGCTATCAATAAAGGAAGCTAAAAGCTGGGTGATTTTTTTGTCTTTACCGCTTATTTTTTCAGGGCAAGACAGTGTCAAAGAGTGCTTTGCTCTTGTTATTCCTACAAAAAGGAGCTTTATTCTCTCTGCTCTTTTTAAATCTTTCTTTTCATCTTCAGTTAAGATTTTTGCAAGAGGAATAGGTGGGTTTCCCGGTGATTTGTTGTCTGATTCCCACTTTCTAGTTTCAAGTGTAGGCATATAAACGTGTTCAAACTCTCTTCCTTTAGATGAGTGGTATGTTATTAACTGGACGGCATTTAACGGCACTGGACTTTTGTCTGTTAAGATATCAATGTCGCTTTCAAAGGCTGTATTTAAATAATCTGCAAAGGTTTCAAGGTTTGCAGTTTTATCTGATATTTCAAGGTTTTTAGCTTCATCAATCAGCTTTTTAAGCCCCAAAATGTTTTCAGTTTTATTTATTTCTGATTTTACGAAGTAGCTTAGAATACCTGTTTTATTTGCGATTTCAAGTACAATATTCTTTAAACTTTCGTTATTTTTATAATCTTTTAGGTATTCATATGTTTTTAAAAGGCTTTCGATTTTATCTTTTTCAACCCAGATAGAAGGGTCCATCTGTTTTATGTCATCGATAAAAAACTCGTTTCGATGAAGTTTTTTCTGGTGTAAAAGTTTCTCGTAATCTCTATGATTAACATTGAAAGGCTCTGTAAGGAGAATCTCAAACACCTTATCAGAGTGTAAATTTGGGTTAACAAGCATTTTTATGTAGAAAAATAGCAAAATAGAAGATTTGATTGAAAAAATGCTTTTTCCATCTTTTAGTTCAAACGGGATATTTCTTGTCTTAAGCATTTCTGCAAATACCCCTAGTTCATTATTTGTCTTTGCCAAGATGGCAATTTCTGATAATTTTTTCTTGCCTTGATTGTCTTTTGGGCAATTGTCAGAATTTATAAGGTTTTCAATGTCTTCTACAATTGAAATATATTCCCTATCAAGGTCAGGGTATTTGTTGAAAACAACGTTTTTTTCTTTTTTCAAAATATCTTCATTTACCGCATTGAGCTTCTTTTTGATGTTGAATTTTGAAAAATTATAATTGACTTCAAGTCTTGTAGCATCTTGTTTTATAACTTCATAACTTAAATCCAAAATCGACTGGGTTGAACGCATATTTTCTTCTAGACAAATAACTCTTGTCTCGGGAAACTCTTCTAAAAACTTTTCTATGTTATCGATTTGGGCTCCTTGAAAACCATATATAATCTGGTCGTCATCCCCGACAACAAAGATATTTTTCTTCTCAGATGCTTTTACAAGGTTAAAAACAATAACATTTTGAGATTTGTTTGTGTCTTGATATTCGTCAACAAGGAAGTAGTCGTAGCTGTTTGCTATTTTTTCTAAGAAGCTTGAGTTTTCTTTGAATTTTTTTAATACGAAATTTATCATATCGTTAAAGTCGATAAAACCGGCTTCAAGCATCATTTTAGAGTACATTTCATAAAAATCCCAAAGTTCTTTTGCTTTGCCGATTTTTTTCTCGGTTGATTCAATTTCGCTTTGCCAGCTTTTTGCAACTTTTTTATTGTTTTTAAGAGCTTCCTCTATTTTTTCCTGATTCTTTTCGATATTCGGAAACCAATCAGGGTGGGTTTTTATATTATTAAAGTATTCTTCTTTTGTTAAAAGATTTTTCTTAATTTCTTCAATCAGTTTTATTATTTGAGGAATGTAATGATAGGAATCATACATTTCTGTGCGGAAGTATTTTGGCTTAAGTTCATCAATACATTTTTTTATAAAAGCTCTTTTATTAGTCTCATCAATTATTTTGGTATCGCTTTGGAAGTCAAATTCATCTTGAAAGTTATTCAAGAGTTCGTTGCAAAAGCCATGATAGGTATAAACATTTACATTTGATGCGATTTCGCCTATTTTCTCAACCAGTCTTTTATGCATTTCAGATGCAGCTGCTTCAGAAAAAGTAAGGCAAAGGATTTTTTCAGGCTCGATTTTATGATTAATAATCATATTCTTAACACGCTCAATAAGGGTATAGGTTTTACCTGTTCCAGGGCCAGCCAGAACCATAATTTCACCGTTTATTGCATCGATACACTCTTGTTGTTTTGCATTAGGTCCGAACTCTTTTTTTACTGTTTCCATGCTTTTTTACACCCCTTGCTTATTGCTTTAAATTTACCATATATCGACTGTTTTAGCCAGTGAAGCAAAATTTTTTATTCTCGGTTTTTAAACTAATAATATACAAAGAGAGTGATTGAGTAGAATGTTTATTCCGCCTTTTAAAGGAAATACAGAATATGAGGTTTTATATTTTAGTGATGTTCACGCCAAGACACACAATATAAGACATTTTAAAACAGCAGTTGATGAGTTTGACAGCCAGAATAAAGACAAAAATACCTTAAAACTTGCAGGTGGTGATATTAATATGGATACTGCAATAAAGCCAAATACTCTCATATTAAAACTAATGGATTTGATTGGATTAGACGCCTCAAGCGTTGGAAATCATGACCTTGAAGGCGGGAATTACTGGCTTGAAGCAATAGAAAAAGCTAAACCTAAATTTAAGTTTTTAGCTGCAAATTTAAACTTTACAAGAGCAAATAAATTGCAAAGCAAAATAGCAAAATCTACAATAATAGAAAGAAAAGGTCAAAGAGCAGGTATTATAGGAGTTTCGCCTCTTGACTATGGTAATTTAACATTTATTGCTCCTTTTAATGATTTTGTAAAAGTAATGAACCTTCAAAAAACTCTTCACGAAGTAAGAAAAGAAGTTGAAAAGCTCGAGAAACAAGGAATTAATAAAATATTTTTACTTGCGCATACAGGTAAAACATCGAGTGATGATACAGAGCTATATGAGCAGCTTGCTAAAATTGGCGGAGTTGATGTCATAATTGGCGGCCATGACCACAGAGAATATGATAACTGGTATTTGTCAGAACTAGGTGAACCTGTTAAGGTAGTTTCTGTCGGCAAGGCTCAGGATAAAGATATTATTGGGGAAGAGCTTGATTCATTTGGCATCTTAAAAGCAGTCTTTGATGAAAATGGCGTTTTGGTTCCATCAGAATCTCAAAATGAAGTCAAACTTACACAAAATTATCCTGTTTCGCAAGATGTTTTGGACTTGGAAGAAGAATATCTGCAAACATCTAAAATCATTGGCCATTCTGAGATAGATTTATCTTGTAAGAATAGAATGACTGAAGAAAATCCAGTCGGGAGTTTGGCGGCTGACGCTATGCTCTGGCTTGTAAATAAAAAAACAAAAGGTGAAAAAGCACAAATTGCATTTGTTAATTCGGGGACAATTAGAAGCTCTATTTCGAAAGGGAATATTACAAATGGTGATATTAGGCAGGCATTGCCTTTTACATCGTCAACGTTGATAAAAACGAAACTTACAAAAGAGCAAATTATAAAAACTTTAAATTGGGGTGCTGAATCAACAACTTTACCTAAAATTGCGCCGGGAATAATGCAGGTTGGGGGGCTTAGATACACCATCGGGGATGACAATAAAGTTAAAGATGTATATCTTGTAAATGAAGATGGTACTTTAGGTGAAAAACTTGATAATCAACCTGATAATAAAGAATACACAGTTGCCTATGATATCTTCCTTATGACAGGCGTTGCAGGCTTATCAGAACTTAAGAAAGACCCAGAAAAAGATCAGGTTGAATACTTCCCTTATAGCAGGCAAGATACTCTTATTGAATATTTGAGTAATAATTTTTCAAATAAACCTGTTAATGTGAAACTTGGTAGGATTGAAATCGAAAAGCAAAAAGCCCCAATAGTTGTATAACCGAATATTATATTTGTCTATGCAACCGGTCTTTTGCTTATGGCTTCACGAATCCAATCAGGGTTCTTTGATATAGGGTTGCTAGTATTCAACTTGTTCTTAAAAACCGCCCTGATATCTCTTGAATCAGTTTGAATGTTTGATTTCGGCTTTTCTTGTTTTTTTCCGTTTTTAACTTCTTGATTATATCTGTATTGCGTCCACAAACGAGTGATGCCTGAGAGTAAAAAGCCCATAAATACTAAGCTGAATGCATATGGAACCGCAGTTACCAATGCTTTTTCTTTTACAAGCCTGTTAAACTCTTTTTGAATGGTTGTTTTGTTAGTTTTAGCAGCAGTTTCTGCTATTTGAGGTAAATCTTTTAATGAAGGGATTTCTTTAAAAGCACCATCTGCTCCTTTTTTGATTAAATCAGGGAATTTATTTTTTGCAGCAAGAATGTGCTTGAACGCTGAGTCAAAAGCAGAGCTTCCAAAAATTGTATATAAAACTACTAGTGGAACTCTTGTCCAAACTTCAAGTTTATCGAGTCTTCCTCTATCGCCTGCAGCTGAGCTGTAGCCAAAAAGTCCTGATATTGTTGTAATTGCAAGTTGACCTTTGCTTAAAGCAAGTTTCCCGTTATTAGAACCAAAATCAGAACTTACATAAGTTTCAAGGAATTTGTTTAGTTTTGGTGATTTAATTCCAAATTTCTTAAGCCCTTTTGCAAGTGTAAGTCCAGGTTCTAAAATCGCTTCACTTACTTTTTGGAGTGGTTTATATTTGTGTCCGACAGCTCCTAAAGCAAGGCTTGCACCTAGCGCAACTGCTGAGAAGATTCCGGCATTTCTAAGGTGTTTTTTAGCGCTTTTTTCTACTCGTTCTTGTTGAGTTTTATTTTCATCTTGTTCTTTGTTTAGGTTAGCAATGTTATTGAAATCACTCTTTTTAAAGACTTTTAGTGTAAACAGGTTTTTTGCAAAACTTAAAGCATATTCAGCTGCTGGGATACAAGCGCAGCTTAAAACAATAGCTGCTTTTAATGGGATCGCTCTTTTTGCAATACCGCTATTTACTAGATTAGTGTCTTTTAATATTTCACTTGCTCTTTTTGGTAGTTGTTCGTTTATTTGGCTTCGTAGAGCCTTTGGTGCCATTTTAGAAAAGATATGTTTTCTTGCGATTTTTTCACCTAAAATAGGCGGTGCAAAGTAGAAAATTGCAGATTCTAGAAACTCTAAAAAACTCATTTCGGCAAAGTCTGCTTTGCTTCTAGTAAATATTGCCTTAGGAAACCAGTTTGTTGCGGTATCTTGTATAAATCTTGTTGATGAAAGATTTTCTTGAGATTTTACAAATAAAAGCGGCAATTTAAGCGCTTTGTCTATTCCATTAACAAGTGCCTGCGGGTTTGTTCCAAAGTTTATGCTTTTGTGTTGTTTCGGTGTGTTTTGAATATTAGTTATCATTTTATATCTTTCTACAATTATCTGTTTACAAAAAAAGACCGCCTACTGTGACAGGCGGTCTTTGTGAAGTTTGCTTTACTTTAACTATGGGATGTTACAGTAAAAAATACGCCTGTCAAACTCTGACATACACATCATCATTAACATCATCATCATATTTTTTACGTTTGCTATCATTTTAAGTCCTATTTCCGATTTCTAATTTTATTTCTAACTAAAAAGACGATCTGTTTTTTGAAACAGACCGTCTTTGAAACTTTATTTATGTTACAACAAAGAACTAAGCCTGCTTCCTCACAGCCATTTGCATCATCATTTGCATCATCATAGTTCTGTTGTTTTTCAATTTATTTTTCCTTATTAAACTTTATACATTAAAAACCAAACGGCAGGCTTTGTCAACCCTATTGATTAAGTTTTTATAAGCTAAATTCTTTAGATAGTAGGGTTTGTCTTTTTTATAGATACGTAATATGTTGCGTAATAAACGAGCATCAAAATTATTGATTCTATAATTGAAGGAATAATACTTATTTTTTGCATTAATAGGTAAATTATTCCTGCTGGGATAAATGACAGAGTAATGTAAGCAATTTGTTTATATGGGATTTGCCATTTTAAGTCATCAACAACAATAAACACACTTAAAAGGAAATACAGCGCATTTCCGCATAATGTTGCTATACCTAAGCCTAATAATCCCATTTTAGGAATTAGTATTATGTTAAAAGCAAGTCCTGCAACTGCAGAGATTATTCTTATTATCGTATTTATATATGTTTTTTTACTCAATATGTACTGCAGAGTTGTGAATTCTGATAGCGAAAGGAAAAATACAGAAAACGCTAGATATGGAACAAGAATGTATGCATCCATAAATTTTTTATCTGCAAGAAGCATTATGACCTGTTTTGAATATAAACAATAAATTGAAATAATAGGTAGTGATATTAGCATAAAATATCCAGTAAGTTTTGATATTAATGGTCTTACGTCAAACTTCTCCTCATAAAGGTTTATTATTCTTGGTACAGCGGCAATTGTTATTATGACAAAAAATGTCATAAGTATTGAAAAAGTTACGTTATAGCCTACTCCTACAAGCCCTACTTCTTTAATGCCGTTTATGTGCATCATTATAAATTTGTCGCTTTGATTAATTCCCCAAAGGCTTATTGATGTTATTGCAAGCGGAATTCCGTATTTAACTAAGGATGAAAGTATTTCAACTTTAGGTTTTGTGTACTTAAGGTACTTCATTATATTTGTTTGATAAACTAAAACAATATCTGTTATTAGGATAGAAATCCCCATACTAACAAGTATTGAATAAGCTCCCCAGTGAAAATATTTTATGAAAACAACAGAAAGCCCTATTGTCATTATCTGGTTTACTATCGTTGATATTGTGTATGCGTTAGGTTTTATCTGTGCTCTTAAAATCTGGAAGAATAGTGCCCTTATTGCAACAGGAATTATCAATAATAAAACAATATAAAAAGCTTTCTCTGGGATTTTAAATAAATCATAGAACTTGCTGAAAGGCGAAAGAGCAAAAGCTGAAACAAACATCAACCCCATATTTATTGCAAGCAAAAGAAGTAAAGTCGACATGTATTTTGGCATATCTTCTTTGATTTCGTGGTGGTGGAAAAAACGTAACCCGCTTAGCCCAATCCAGTCAGAAAAAATTATACACATAAAAGAGAGAAACGCTATTGCTAAAGTATAAATGCCGTATTGTTCTGTTGAGAGAAGTTTTGTATAAACGCTAATAGTAGCTGCATTTCCAAGTAGGCCACATAACTTTGATGGTGAATATTTTATCATATCTTTAAAGGTGTTTTTTATAGATACGTTAAGAATACTCTCATAAGAATCTTTTGAAAGCTCTATGGTATTTTTTTCTTTTATAACTTCCAGCATTACCTATAGTTTTTCTTTTGTTTCTTCTTTTTCTATTTTAACTTTATCTTTTGCTATTTTCCACTGTACGAGTTTGTAAAAATCAGGAGTTAAAGAAAGTTCAAAGTGAAATCTTCCTGATTGTTGGACGGCTTCGTGGCTATTTCTTATGAAAGGAAAGCCCCAATAAACTCTTGCAGTTAAATCCCCTGGCAATTCAGCCCTTAATCCTAAGCCACCGCTGAGTAACATATCATTAGCATTGTAGCCTTCTTTTCCAGGGCCTTCTCCTTTAAACGGGAATACAGTTGCTTGATCCATAAATACAGCGCCTTTTACATATTTTCCGATGAAAGGAATTCTTTTTTCTTCTTTTGTTTTCTTGTCTTTAACTTTTATTGTTGAAGGTGCAATAGGGAACATAAGCTCACCACTTAGGAAATAGCCTGATTTACCAATTAACAGACCTTCAGAATATCCTCTTACTGTAGCAAGCCCACCTGATTGGAACTGATCGATATAAGGAACTACTTTTTCTGGGATGAATTGATAATTTGTCCTGAATTGACCTACTATTCCGTGTCCGAAATCATGCAATCTTATCAATGCGCCTTCGTATTTAAAGTAATGAGATGCATCACTGAATATCGGGAAAGCCTGATAGACACTTTGTGTTAAATACCAAATACCTCTTTTGGAATCGTATTTTGCATTAATCGAGCCTTGTGTACTAGTTACTTTATCTGTGTATAAGTCCACGTTATCAAATGATGTAGTTGCTTGTTTATAGTTAGCAGCTGCAATACCCGTGAGTTCAAATCTTGGTGTTCTAACAAGAGGATGCATATAATATAAAGCATAATTTTGAGATCGGCTCTTTATGTGGAACATTGAAAAATCGCCTGATGTAATTTCTGCAAAACTTGAAGAATATGTGAAGCCTACTCTGCCATCATATTTATTAACAGGAATGCTATAGTTTACAAAAGGAGTAACTGAGCTTCTGCTCAAGTATGCACCGGTTGTTAAGGTATCTCTATAACCAAAAAGACTGTCAGCTTGCATCATAAGCCCGGCTCTTTGTTTACCGATGGTGGTTCTTCCTGCGTTATCATAAAATGCGCTTAATCTGTATGGAAATTCTTCTTCTGTTTTTATATTTATATCTGTTGTTTCGTCAACTTCACCAGGTCGCAAATCAGCTTTTAGTTTGACCCCTTGATTATATCTGTTGAATTTTATAATATCTTGTTCAAGTCTTACAATGTCAAAAACATTCCCGGGTTCTTCCTGTATTCTTTTTTGAATATAAGAATCTTTAGTCCATCTGTTATCTACAATTGAAATTTGTCCCGTTTTACCTTCTACAAGTGTTATTTTGATAGTTCCGTTATCTATTGTTTGTTCAGTAAGAAATGCACGTGCAGTTACAAAACCTTTTAGTGCATAATTGTAGTTTATTTCATCAACTACAGCTTGAATATCTCCTATAAATACATTTTTGCCTTCAAGTTCTTTTGCATATGCATTTAATTCTTCTTCGGAAAAAATTTGGGAAGGTGAAAACTCTATTTTATCTACGAAAACGCCTTTTGATTGGTATTCTGTAACCTTAGCTCTTATAATTGGTTCCGAGGGTACACCTGGGAAATTTTCAATTGCTTCAGACTTATTTTTGTCATTTGTTTTTTCTTTTTTCTTGCGGTCTTGGAACGTCTGAAAATCTTGTGTTTCTTTGTTTATAAGCTGCCTTTGTTTAATTAAATCCATATCATGCACATTAATAGAGCTTGCATCAGCTCCAGCAGGGAGCTCAATTGCGCACGCTAAATGCTGTATTGAAAGAAATAATACAAAAGCCGTACAAATAGAACGTATGTAGCTTATTTTCTTCATCTTCTCGTTTCCACATTTTTACCCTATCACAAATTTCAAAATTT
>JAEZIX010000045.1 GCA_023415935.1 Cyanobacteria bacterium OH_CDB_20
GGGCAATCACAGCTGCTCGGGGCATTAAAACAACTTGGGCAAGTTGCCGTTTGCGGCGTTACAGGAGTCGGGCATCCAGACAAAGGGCAAGCTGCCAAAGTGTTTGTTTGTGAGTTACTTGTAATAGTCTCTTCACTAAAACCTGTACTTGTACTTGCAAGTAAGCCTACTGTTAATGCTACTGCAAGTGTAAGTTTGTTGATATTCATATTTTTCCTCCTTGTGTAAGAATATATGCAGGTCTCATATCTTCTTACTTTTCCGTATTGTTTTTCTCTCGTTTTGTACATTTTGATGTACATTTCTTACATATGAATTATGATTGTTAAAGCACTTATTATTCATTACCGAAAATGATTATCCACTTTGGCTATTCGAATTTATTCAAACTTTTTAATTTTGTTTAAACATTTATTACAAACTTGTATTTTTGTTTCTCATTCAGTAAGCTATTTTCTTTTAACATGGTAGAATGTATAAATAGTAGGATATTGTGGCGAGGAAACATTAATGAACAAAATTTATATTGTCGATGTTACAAATAGAGATGGTGTACAAACTTCAAGATTAGGTCTAGCAAAACTTGAGAAAACCATCATAAATCTTATGCTTGATGATATGGGAATTACTCAGTCCGAGTTTGGTTTCCCCAATACAATGCACGAACTTAATTATTTAAACGGTAATCTTGAGCTTGTAGATAGAGGTGTTATCACTAAGACTAAACTTTCAGGCTGGATGAGAGCTGTTTCATCTGATGTTGTAAAATCTTTCCAAAACTTGCCAAGACTTAAAAATGTGAATCTTTCACAATCTACTTCAGACCAAATGATTAACGGTAAATACCAAGGCAAGAAGAACAAAGAAGATATTATAAAAATGACAGTTGAGGCTGTTGAAGCTGCTGTTACCTGTGGAGCTAAAATTATTGGTGTAAATGCAGAAGACGCTTCAAGAAGTGATATTGATTACCTAATCAAATACGCTGTTGAAGCTAAAAAGCATGGTGCACACCGCTTTAGATATTGTGATACTCTGGGTTACGATGATCCAAACACTACGTATGAGAGAATTTATGCTATTGCAAAAGCTGCTCAAATACCTGTTGAACTGCATTTTCACAATGATTTAGGAATGGGTGTTGCTTGTTCTGTAATGGGGGCTAAAGCTGCAATCGATGCTGGCGTTGATGCATATATTAATACTGCAATCAACGGAATGGGCGAACGCGCGGGAAATGCTGATTTAGTATCTTGTATTCTTGCAATTATGAAATCAAGCGGTTTTGCTGGAAAATATCATTTAGACGAAAATATTGATCTTTCAAAAGCTTGGAAGCTCGCCAAATATACTTCTTACGCGTTTGGAGTTCCAATTCCTATAAACCAAGCGGCTGTCGGAGATAATGCATTTGCGCATGAGTCAGGAATTCACGCAGATGGCGCTCTTAAAGATAGAAGAAACTACGAGCTTTATGATTTTGAAGAGCTTGGAAGAGGTGAGCCTGAACTCATTGAAACAGGCAGAATGATTACTGTTGGTGAATATGGCGGTATCAAAGGTTTTAGAAATGTTTTCTCTGGATTAGAACTTGAATTTAAAGATGAAGATGAGGCGAGAAACATTCTTGAACTTGCGCGTTACGCTAACGTACACACTCAAAAGCCTTTGACAGATTCTGAACTCAAGTTTATATTCTATCATCCTGATATTGCGGCTAAGATTATGACGGTTACGCCGTACTATGAACCGACAGGAGCGCTCAAGAAACGTCTTGAAACGTTTAAGGTAGAAGAATCTAAATCTATAGTGTAAAAGGACTTTATCATGGCACAAACTTTAGCTGAAAAAATTATTTCTAATCACGTTGGACATAATGTAAAAGCAGGCGAACTTTGCATTGCAAAAGTTGACGTTGCTGCTGTTCAAGACGGAACAGGACCTTTAACGGTCCAAGAGTTTAAAAAACTTGGTAAAAAAGAGCTTGCAAATCCAAAAAGGTCAATTCTTTTTATTGACCATGGTTCACCAAGCCCTAGAAAAGAGCTTTCTAATACTCATATGGTGCTAAGAGAATTCGCAAAAGAAACAGGCGCAATTCTTTCAGAGACAGGTTCAGGCGTTTGCCATCAAAGACTTGTTGAAGACTTTGTTAACCCTGGCGAAATTTTAGTTGGGGCCGATTCTCATACTTGTACATCTGGTGCTTTAGGCGCTTTTGCAACGGGCATGGGCTCTACTGATGTTGCTGTTGCAATGGGACTCGGCAAAGCGTGGCTAAAAGTTCCTTCTACTTTTAAAATTGTCGTCAACGGCGATTTTCAAAAAGGAGTTTGTTCAAAAGATTTAATGCTTCATTTGATAGGGATGATAGGGGCTGATGGCGCTACTTATAAGGCGCTTGAGTTCTCAGGTTCTACCATTCAAAACATGTCTATGTCTGACCGTTTTACTTTAGCTAATATGGCTGTTGAAGCGGGTGCTAAGTGCGGTCTATTCTTTACTGACGAAAAAACAAAAGAGTTTTTGAAATCAAGAGGAAGAGAAGATAAATTCATTGAAATAAAAGCAGATGAAGATGCAGAGTATGAAAGAGTAATTGAAATTGATGCCTCTACAATAAAGCCTACAGTTGCTTGTCCTCATACTGTTGATAATACAAAAACAGTTGATGAGCTTAAAGATGTCAAGCTAAACCAAGTTTTCATTGGAACTTGTACAAATGGAAGGCTTGAGGATTTAAAAATTGCAGCTGATATCTTAAAAGGCAGAAAAATTAACCCAGATGTAAGACTTTTGGTTTTTCCTGCGTCACCTGATGTTTATAAAGAAGCAATCGAGCAAGGTATTATAACAACACTTATCGAGGCAGGTGCTTCTATCCATGCACCGGGTTGCGGTCCGTGCGTTGGAGTTCACGCTGGTATTTTAGGAGATGGCGAGGTTTGTCTTGCTACTCAAAACAGAAACTTTAAAGGCAGAATGGGAAATCCTTTAGGATTTATCTATCTTGCATCTCCTGCAGTTGCTGCATATAGCGCGGTAAGAGGGCATATTGCTAACCCGCAGGAAGTTTTATAGGATTTTAAGGAGAGACATAAAATGACATTAAAAGGAAAAGCTTGGAAATTTCCTGATGATATATCAACAGATCACATTGCACCGGGTAGACTTTTTCACTTAAGGTCTAATCTTCCTGAGTTTGCAAAACACGTTTTAGAAGATGCTGATCCTGATTTTGCATCTAATATGTCAAAAGGTGATTTTGTTGTTGCGGGTAATAACTTTGGGCTTGGTTCATCTCGTGAACACGCTCCTCAAATTATCAAAATTGCAGGAGTGAGTGCTGTTATTGCTAAATCTTTTGCAAGAATATTTTACCGTAACGCCATAAACATAGGGCTTTTGGTGCTTGAAGCTGATACTGATAAAATTGATGCAAAAGATGAACTTGAAGTTGATATCAAAACGGGTGTTATAAAAAATATTACTAAAAATATTGAAATAAAATTCACGCCGCTTCCAGATGTTATGATAAAACTCTTAAACGACGGCGGTTTAATCGAACATATTAAAAAGCACGGCGACTTTGAGCTAGTATAGTTGATGTAGTATAACTAACGTTTTTCATATATATATCCGAGGTTTAGACCTGTAAAATTCACCTTAGGGTTGATGTTTATTCTGCCAAAATTTGCAAAAATAGATTTTGTAGAAAGCGAACTCTAATATGAATTTGAATGAGAAGTGTTTATTAGATTATCTGCAAAATCCTGATGAATTAGAGGGTTTAACAGCTATTTTAGAAGAAAATATCAGATTGTTGAAAGACAGTGGTAATGTGCTTATTGCGACTCCTCTTGTAAGTTAAGGGGAATTTTATGGCTGATTTTTTAAAATTTTTAAAAAAATATAAGATTGAAGTTTTGTATTCAATAATACTTGTTTTTATACTGATTTTCTTGGTTTTGCTTTTTTCAAAGCCTTCAACTCAGTCGTTTTTTGCTAATCTTGAAGCAAAAACTTTTGATATAAGGCAAATTCTTTCAGCTGACAGCAAAAAAGTTAATAAAGATATAGTTATTGTTACAGTTGATGATTCAAGTTATGAATATTTATTGAGTCACTATGGAGAGTGGCCTATTCCAAGGAGTGTTTATGCTGATTTTGTAAATTATGTTGAGGCGCAAAAGCCTATTGCTGTGGCGTTTGATTTGCTTTTTATAAAATCATTAAAAGCAGATGGTGCCAGTGACAAAAAGCTAGTTGATGCATTTAAAAAATATGATAATCTTTATACGGCTATTAATTTCGATGATCAGACAAAAGATTTGAGGGTTCCTCCTGTACTGCCAAAAAACTTGACTTCTGATATGGATATAAAGTCTAAGAATTTTGACCCTTACAAATTTTCAAATTGCAGAGCTATTATGTCTGAGATAACAGATGTTACTAATAATGTTGGGCATATCAATACTCCTAAAGCAGAAGACGGAGTTCATAGAGCCGCACCTTTGTTTGTAAAATACCCTCGATACAATGATGTTGCATTAAAGTATGGGATAACAGAATATAGCAGTATTGATTATTACCCAAATCTGACTTTGAAAGTTGCTTTAAAATATCTTAAAGACAAAGAAAATTTAAATATTGATAAAATTACTGTTGATAGTGACAATAACTTAATTCTTGGCAAAAGAAAAATAAAAATGATGCCTGATAGTAGCGTAATCCTCAATTGGTACGGAGATTCTGGTTCTGTTCAAAATAAAACTTTTACATATGTTCCTTTTTGGAAAATTATTGAATCACTAAATGCCAAGAAAAAAGGCACAGCTCCAATTTTAGCAGATGGATTCTTCAAAGATAAAGTTATATATCTTGGAACTAGTGTAATGTCGCTCTCTGATATTAAAATGGTTCCTACTGGAAAGTATTTCCCTGGTGTTGAAATCCATACAACTCTTTTGAATAATATAATTGATAATAATATTATTACTAAAGCTCCAGCGATAGTTAATATCGCGGCTATATTATTTTTAATTGTGGTAGTTGCTTCAGCTGTATATTTTGTGCGTTCAATTCTTGCTTCGCTGGTTATTTCAGCTGGAATTTCCGTGTTCTACCTGATTTTTGCTTATTATTTAATGAGGTTCTTCAAAATATGGATTTGGATAGCTATTCCTATGATTGTGATACTATTTACTTTCATAATAGTCTATTTGATAAAATACATTATGAAATCAAGAGACCTTGAATATACCTATAAACTCGCAACAACAGACGGTTTGACAGAGCTTTATAATCACAGATTCTTTCAAGAACAAATGATTATGAATATCGATTATGCAAAACGTGCAAACCATTCGTTCTCACTTATTTTAATTGATATTGATTTCTTTAAAAAGTTCAACGATACATACGGGCATCAGGCCGGAGATGCTGTTTTGAAACAAGTTGCGCAAACTTTAAAAAAGACAGTTAGAGTTTCTGATATTGTTTGCCGTTATGGTGGCGAAGAGATGTCTATTATTCTTCGGAATGTTAATAATGAAGAAGCTATTTTTACTGCCAATAAAATCTGTGATGTAGTTAGAAATACACCTTTTAATCTTGGTAATAATATTGAAAAACAAGTTACCATAAGTCTTGGCGTTTCTACGTTTCCGATGAATGGTGATACTCCTGCTGAACTTATTGAACACGCTGATAAAGGTCTTTATATTGCAAAAGAAAATGGTAGAAATCAGGTTGGAGTAGCTCATAAATAGTTTATTAGTATGGATAAACTAAAAAGAAACCTACTGACAATACTGCCAAAATCCACATTGCGATGTTTGTTTCGGATTTTCTTCCTGTCAAAACTTTTATTACTGGGTAGACTATAAAGCCAAGCGTCATCCCTATTCCAATATTATTTGCAAATGACATTGTTCCTATTATTAAAAGAGCAGGAACATATTCTGTCATATCTTCAAAATCAATTTGACCTATTACCGAGAATATAAGCATTCCTACAATAATAATTGCAGGAGCATAAGCATACGGCGGAATCATTGTAAATAGTGGCGCAAAAAATAATGCAAGTAGAAATAACAGCCCTGTTATAATGCTTGTGAAGCCTGATTTACCGCCAGCTTGGATTCCTGTCACAGATTCTAAATATACGCCAGAAGTTACTGTGCCCATACTAGCTGCTGCCATTGTTGTTAGGGAGTCGCAAAGCATTGGTTTTTGTATATCAGGGAGATTGCCGTCTTTATCAAGTAAGTTTGCCTTGTAGAAAAGACCTATCATACAGCCCATTGTGTCAATATAAATCAGCAAAAAGATTATAAAAAATATAGGTAAGAATTTTAGGGCAAATACACTTGAAAAATCAAATTGAAATAGAAGCGGAGCAAGGCTCGGAGGCATTGATATTATTGATGTTGGTAAACTTAATCCCGCAAAGAAGAAGCCAAGGAAAGTAGTTGCAACTATGCCTATTAATATCGCACCTTTTATTCTCTTATGCATTAATACTGCTGTTAAAATCAATCCAAATAAGGATAAGAGTACAGTAGGGTTGTAAAAATTTCCGACAGATAGCGGAATGGTGCCTTTAGTGAAGGTTACCATGCCTGATTCTCTCAAGCCGATGAAAATTAAGAATAGTCCTAAACCTGAGGTAAACGCAAGTTTCAGCGTTTTAGGGAGTGAATTTGCAAGCCAAGGTCTTATTTTTAGCAGGGTTAATACAAAAAGCAAAAGAGCACTCAAAAATATTGCAGTAACGACACTTTGCCATTTAAAGCCAAGTGTAAGAACGACTGTGTAAGAAGCAAACGCTGCTTCTCCCACATATGGAGCTATTGTGAATGGTTTGTTTGCATACAATCCTATGAGCATGCAACCTATAAAACCTGCAAGAATAGTAGCTGTAATTGAAGCCTCATAAGGAAATCCGGCAGCGCCAAGTACATTCGGGTTTACAATTATTATGTATGACATTGTGAAAAATGTTGTTAAACCGGCTATTATTTCGGTTTTTAAATCAGTTCCGAGTTCATTAAATTTGAAAAATTTTTCCATTTTTATTTCCTTATAGCAACTTATTCAGTTTCTCAATTAAATCCTTTGTTATAGCTCTTTCAGCAGTTTTTGTTCCATTAAAAACGGGTTCAAGTGCTTCGTTTATTATATCGTTAATTTGATTATAATTCTCATTTGTTTCAAGAGGTTTTGAGTTAGGTAATTCGTTTATAAAATATTCTGAATGTTTTGGGGATTTTTGAGGTGCAAGAAAAATATCGGATTCTGCAATTTTTACTCTTGCTGGGACAATAAGCCCTGATTTTGCAAAATCTTCTGACGCTTTTTCTGAGCTTATGAATTTTATAAATTTTACTGCGGCTTCTTTATTTTTAGAGCTTTTTGAAATAGTCCACGCTGAAGATGTGTTGAATATTTTGCCTCCTTTTGAAGGAAAATTTGCAATATCCCAGTCAAATGCTACAACCTCTCTGAATTTTGGCACCATCCATCTTCCAGAAAGATACATGGCAAGATTCCCGTTAATAAACATTTGTGCGCCTGTTTTAGAGCACATTTCAGATTTTGTAGGCATCAGGTGATATTTAAAAATTAAATCGCTGTAAAAATTAAGCCCATCAATGCTTCCCTTGCTGTCTAATATTATTTTGCTAGCTCCATCAGAAAATATCCCACCATTTAAAGCTGACAAATAATTTAGCCAAAAGAGTGAATTGTCCTCAAAATTTATTGAAAAATTATCTTTTGTTCTTACTCTTTGTGCTGTTTTTAGAAAATCGTTTAATGTCCAATCAGAATTAGGATATGGCGTTTTTGTTTTGTTGAAAATACCTTTGTTATAATAAATTACCATATATGAGATGTCTCTAGGTATTCCATATACTGCGCTATCATTAGAGAAGCTTTTAATTGAATCACTATAAAAAACTTTGTTTTGAATTTCATCCTTAAAGTATGAGCTCAAATCCTCTAGTAATCCTGCTTTTATGTAGACAGGCGCATATATGTTATTCATAAAAATAACGTCAGGTGCAAGTCTTGATGCGAAAAGAAGGTGAATTTTGGGGAAATAATTTTGCGGAATGTGCATAAAATCGACTTTAATATCAGGATTTTCTTTCTCAAACTCTGATATAAGTGATTTTAGTATCACCACTTCACTTTGAGAGCCCCAGCTTGCAAAACTTATTCGGGTCTCTTTTCTGCTCTCTTTTGTTGCGTTAAACGTAATGCCAAATGCTATTAAAAGCATTATAGCAACTACTGCTATCAGTTTTTTCATTCATTAAAACTCAATTAAAGTCTTCATATTAGAAGCTGAAACGTCAAGAAGAGCTTTGTAGTTGTCAAGTCTAACTATATAAGTTGTACTTTTTTCTGTTTTAGCGTTTACTCTTACTTGGAGCTTTTTATTTGTGATAGTTTCAAACTTCTTTATAACAAATATTTTATCATTAATATAGCCAAGTAAAGAATATTGGTCGTCATAGTTTACCAAATATAAACCCTTATTTTTAGAAATTCTAACTTGTGAAATAAGCTCAGGATAGTCAGGATTGAAAGCTTCTTCTCTTATTTCTTCTTCAGCCTCGGCAATTTGAGATTCTTGAGTTTTAGTTTCAATTACAGTTGGTTCTTGCTCTGCATTTTTTGTTACAAAAGGATTAGACTGATTTTTTACAACGGCATCTTGTTGAATAGCAGGTTCTATTCTGGTTGGTTGTTCTGTGCTTTGAGTTGTTGATATCCTTTTTAAAGCGCTTTCAGGAGTGGTGTCCTGATAAGAAGAGCGCTGTGACATTTTACCAAAAGCATTTGGCGAGTATGAAATAGGAGAACTTCCTTCATCAGTTTCAATATCTTCTATATTAGTTTTTCTTTGGTCTGGTGTTCTTTTTATGACACCTCTTTCAGCTGCAAATTTGCTTTCATTAATTCCGTTTTGATTATTAAGCATTTTTGTTATAAGACCAATAGCTGCAAGTATAATAAGCCCTACAAATCCTAGTTTTAAAAGGTCTTTATGAGCTAATCGGTGTTTTAAGTTAACAGCTTTTTTTATTAATTTTTTTTGGATTGTTTGCTTTTCTGCTGGCATTTGCATTTGTGTTTGTACTTCAGGAATTTCAATTTGCCCTGCAGCAGCTTCTATTGTTTTTACATTTATATCATCTTCACTAGCAATAGGAGCTATATCTGCTGTTTGTGTTGCCACAGGTTTGCCATCTGTTTTTGGTACAATTGTTTTTACATCGTCTTTTTTGATTTCTTCAAGATTGGTTTTTATTGCGATTCCCGATGCAATGCTTAAAGGGATGCTTTTTTTAGTTGATACGGTTATTTTTACATAGCCGTTATTTATACTTTCATCAAGATATGAGTTTTGCGTTATGTTGAAGTCAATTAAACCTTTTCCTGCTTCATAAAGCACGCTGACATTATCAGAGGCAAGTCTTGTTTCAGGTAGCAATATTGTGTACTCGCCCGGTGTTTTTTTCTTTAGTGCTAAAGGTTCTTGATAGCTTTTTTCAAAAATAAGGTTTATTAAATATCCTTTTTGACTATTTTTTTGGATATCAATCTCTTTTAATGCATTCTTATAATTAGCATCCAGCGCGAATGCTTTTACGTTAAAAATAAATATTAAAAATGCTATTGTTAATATTTTGAATTTTGTCATAAGCTGTCTTTGTTTTGTAATAACTGCATTTATGGCTTTTGCAGGGAATAATCAATACAAATATTTAAAATCCGGACAAAAGTATTATTGTTTAAATGTTAAATAATTTTTACAAATATTTTAGCATTTATTCTCTTTAATTTAAAGCTCGCCCTAAGAATTTTCGCGGCAGTTAAAATAGTTGTTTGATTATCCAAAAGGAGAGCAAGGTGGTGGAGATGATGAGCCTTCGACAGAATGAGATACTTGATTGTGCATAAATGCCGAATAGTGTTAGTTTTGAGATTTATTAAGCATGTATGTTTGATTTTTTATGTTTGTAATACAATATTATTGTGATTATGTAAGTACGATAGGTCAATTGCGTTTTTTATAGCTGAGACTTAGTCTTTTATAAGATGGGAAAACATTTTCATAAGGTTACTAATTTATTTAATAAAGGAGAAAAAGATGCCGGTAGCATCAATGATTGAATTACTCGACGCAGGTGTACACTTTGGTCACCAAACACAACGCTGGAACCCGAAAATGAAACCGTATATTTACGGTGCTAGAAACGGAATCTATGTTGTTGATTTAAGAAAAACTACTCAAAAACTTGATGAAGCTTATGCTCTAGTAAGAGATTACGCAGCAAAAGGTAAAAATATTGTTTTTGTAGGAACAAAAAAACAAGCAGCTGATGTTGTGGCACAAGAATCAGCAAGAGCTGGTGCTTATTACGTTAACAGAAGATGGCTTGGCGGAATGCTTACTAACTTTGAAACTATCAGAGGCAGAGTTAACAAGCTTAGAGAACTTGAAGATTTCATCGCTTCAGGTCATATCGAAAAATTACCTAAAAAAGAAATTTCTCAAATTAACAGAAAATTGTCTAAGTTAAGCAAAACTTTAGGCGGTATTAAAGAAATGAGAGGAATGCCTGATTTACTTTTCGTTGTTGATCAGAAAAAAGAAGATATTGCAATCGCAGAAGCTAACAAGCTTGGTATACCTGTTATTTGTTTAGCAGATACTAACGCTGATCCGGATGGTATTGATTATCTAATACCTGGTAATGACGATGCTATTCGCTCTATCACACTTATCGCTTCTAAACTTGCTGATGCAATCTTAGAAGGTAAACAACTTAGAGAAAATAAAGCAACTCAAACTAAAAAAATAGAAGCTATTAAAGCTGAAGATGCTGGTGTTAAAGAAGAAGCAGCTGCTGAAGAAGTTGTTGCTGAAGCATCAGAAGAAACAACTGAAGTTGAAGCTTAGTTTCAAATTAGTATTTGTTACATTATAAATTTGCATAGGGATTTTCGTTTTAAATCGAAAGTCCCAAATGCAAAATATAGAGAAAGGATATTTGAATGGAAATAACTGCTGCACAAGTTAAAGAACTTAGAGAAAAAACAGGCGCAGGAATTATGGATGCTAAAAAGGCTCTAATTGAGTCTGATGGTGATATGGATAAAGCAACAGAAGTTTTAAGACAAAAAGGTGTTGCTTCTGCAGATAAAAAAATGTCAAGAATAGCTGCTGAAGGTGCTATCGGTTCTGTTATCGAAGGCAATGTTGGCGCTATGATTGAAATCAACTGCGAAACAGACTTCGTTGCAAAAAATGAAGAATTTAAAGCGCTAGTTCAAGAAATGGCAACGTTAGTTGTTAAAAATAACCCTAAAGATATCGAAGCATTGACTGCTTCTAAAACTGAAGCAGGCGTTGTTGTTGAAGAATATATTAAAGAAAAAATTGCTAAAATTGGCGAAAAAATCACTCTTAGAAGATTTGTTCGTTTAGAAGGTAATGTTGCTTCTTATATTCACAACAGCAAGATTGGCGTTATGCTTCAAACAACTGAAAAACAAGATGAAGTTGCTAAAGATATTTGCTTACACATTGCAAGTTCAGCTCCTGAATTCGTTTCAAGAAAAGAAATTCCTCAATCAGCTATTGATGAAGAAACAAGAATTGAAATGGGTAAAGAAGATTTAGCTAACAAACCTGAACAAATCAGAGCTAAAATTGTTGAAGGACGTGTTAACAAACTTATGTCTCAAAAATGTCTTTTAGAACAACCGTTTGTTAAAAATCCTGATCAAACAATTGAACAATTAATTTCTGGTAAAACTGAAATTATTTCTTTCACTCGTTGGAATTTAGGTGAAGGCTTAGAAAAAAGACAAGACAATTTTGCTGACGAAGTTATGAAGCAAATCGGCTAATTTGTTCAAAGAATAACAATTTAAAATAAAGCAGATAATTTATCTGCTTTATTTTTTTAGAGGTGTGATATAATCAGTGTATGAAAATTCTTGTGTTTTTAGTTAGTATTTTATTTATTATTTTTATTATTCTTTTAGTAAAGTTTATAAAGATTAGAATTTTGCTCAAGAAGGCTGAGTCTGATAATAAGATTCTTATAAGAACTATACAAAAAGCTCGTTATGGTCAAATCGGCGTGCGGGTTAAAGGTATAAAGAATAAAGAGTTGCAAGCTGCTGTCAACAGGCTTCTTGAAACTATCAATGATAGAGAAAATATGATTATTGAGTATCAAAAAAGTCTTTCTCAAAAAAATAAGTCTTTAGAAAAGATGATTACATCAGAACATGAAGCGCAAAAATTTAAAGAAGATTTTATCGCAACACTTACTCATGACATGAAAACTCCTGTTATTGCTGAACTCAATGCAATTGAGATACTTCTATCATCAAGGTTTGGTGAACTAAATGATAAACAAATTGAAACTCTAAAATTGATGAAAAATTCTAATGAAGAACTTATTGAGCTTGCAGAAATTCTGCTTGATACATACAAAATCCAGCAAAATCAACTGGTGCTTACAAAAAATATAGTGAATATGGCTGATTTTATTGATGATATTGTTATGAGTATGTCACCTATTGCCTCTGCAAGTCATATTGAACTTGCTTTTGCAACTGAAGACCGCTCTATAGATATTTCAATTGATAAATTTCAAATGAAAAGAGTTCTTAAAAATCTCATATTAAACGCAATTTCATAC
>JAEZIX010000052.1 GCA_023415935.1 Cyanobacteria bacterium OH_CDB_20
CAAAGTAAGACATAATCTCATAATATAAACTCTTTACAAAATCTGTAATCATTTGAAATAAATAGTTTCTCTGATAAAATATGATTGCATAATACATTATTATATAAAAATAATTATGTCTGAACAATTTTGAATTAGAGGATAGAAAAAAATATGGTGACAAAGTTTAAAAATCCTAAAAAGAACAATCCATTTAAGATGTTGATTGTAATGGTTTTAGCAATTGCTCTTGCTTTTTTGGTAATACTTAAAGTTTATTTAAAATCGCTTCCTCCAATAGAGAATTTAGGTTCATTTAAACCAAATATCGTCACTAAAATATATTCTTCAGATGACGAAATAATTAAAACATTTACAGCATATCGCTTTGAAAAAGTTGATATAAAAGATGTACCAGACAATCTTAAAAAAGCAATTATAGCAACTGAAGATAAAAACTTTTACAGCCACGACGGATATGACTTATTCGGCTTGGTTCGTTCCTCTTTTGCAAATCTTAAAGCAGGAAGAGTTGTGCAAGGTGCAAGTACAATAACTCAGCAGCTTGCAAGAATTTTGTTCTTATCAAATGAAAAAACTTTTGACAGAAAATTAAAAGAAATAATAATTTCTGCCCGTATTGAAAAAACAATTTCAAAAGATAAAATCCTTGAAATGTACTTAAATAATGTATATCTAGGTGCTGGCTCGTACGGCGTTGCAGGGGCAGCTTCAATATATTTCAATAAACCTTTAAAAGACTTATCTCTTTCAGAATGCGCCCTTATTGCAGGCTTACCGCAAGCACCATCTGTGTATTCTCCATTCAACAATCTTGATCTTGCAAAACAAAGACGTGCACAAGTTCTTACAAGAATGTATAAAATGCGCTACATAACAAAACAAGAATATAAACAAGCAATTGATGAACCGATAAAATTAAACTCAAATCCTGATATATATACTCTTAACAGAGCACCCTACTTCGTAGACTATGTTATGAACGAACTTGAAGCACTTGGATTTGATGAAACAGAAATTTCTCAAGGTGGCTACAAAGTTGTTACAACGCTAAATTACAAAGCTCAAAAAGCAGCGGAAGATGCAATAAAGAAAAATATGACAGGCTGGGGACTAACAAAAGACCAGCAGCAAGCAGCAGTATTTTCGTTTTCTCCTATTTCAGGCGAAATAATAGCCTATGCGGGTGGAAAAGATTATGGCAAGAGCCAATATGATAGAATTACGCACGCAATAAGACCTCCGGGTTCAGCGTTTAAACCTTTTGTATACACGGCAGCAGTACAAAAAGGCTGGATGCCAAGTGATATGATTGATGACACACCTATAAGAATAGGTGATTGGGCTCCTAAAAACTACGGCGGCAAATACAGAGGAAAAATTCCTCTATATAAAGCCCTTATGATTTCGTCAAACGTTGCGGCTGTAAGACTAATCCAAGATGTTGGAATTAGACCTGTTATAAATGTTGCACGAGCGCTCGGAATATCAACACCTCTAGAATATGACTACACTATTTCTCTTGGTTCAAACGGCGTGAAACTCTACGAAATGACAATAGCATACGGTGCATTTGCAAACGGAGGCTTCAGAGTAAAACCTTACTCTGTCGAAAGAGTTGAAACATCAAGAGGCAAGATAGTTTATCAAGCACCAAAAACAAGAATAAACAAAGTTATAGATATGGGAACAGCTGCAACTCTTACCTCAATGATGAAAGGTGTAATTACATCAGGAACAGGAAGAGCAGCAAGTATAGGAAAACCTGCAGCTGGTAAAACAGGAACAACTGACGATTGCAAAGATGCATGGTTTATCGGATTCACTCCTGATATCGTAACAGGCGTATGGGTCGGAAACGATGACAACAGTAAAGGACACCTTACAGGTGGTACCGTTCCTGCTCTAATCTGGAAAGATATGATGAAAGTAGCCACTGAAAAATATCCTGATTCTGACTTTGATTATCCTGATATGGGTGTTCCAGAAGCAAAAAGTACGACACAAACTCAATCTGAAGAATCAACTGAAGAAACACCAACAGACACCACCGACAATGTTGATGAGACTGAAGGACAAGTGCAAGAACCGGTTCAAACACAAACTCAACCAATACGAACAACAAATCCTTCAAGACAAACTCAACAAACAAACAATTTTAACGATATACCTACTCAAACACCAAAATCACAAGACGAGCAAAATCCAACAGCTCAAGGAAGATTTTATTAATAAAAAAAAAGAGAAGTTTAAAACTTCTCTTTTTTTATAAACCTATATTTAACTTTGGAATCTTTATTCCAAATATTTTCTCCAAATCAATACTATTAAGCATACTATCAATTAATGCCGCCGGTTTAATCAAAGATGCAGAACCAAAATCTTTTACTATGCCGACAACACTTACGTCAGAGTATTCTTCAATAAGTCTTGGTGCTGTTTTTATGGCAAGGTCATTTGTATTTTCAGGATATCTGTTAATAATGACCCCTGTAACTTTTAAACCTTTATCGACTGCATGGTTAATCGTAAGAAGGGTATGATTAATAGTTCCTAAATCAGGCCTTGCAACAATCAGAACAGGTAAATTAAGCATCTTTGCAACATCAGACATAATAAATTTAGGGTTTACAGGAACCATAATCCCGCCAGAGCCTTCGACAATAACTGTATCGCACTTTTTTCTTAAATTATTAAAATCCTTAATCACAACATCCATATCAATATTGATGCCTTCAACTTCCGCCGCAATACAAGGCGCAGTAGGTGCTTTGAGCATATATGAGGCATGCGTTGCAATATATGGATCAATTTGTTTTACGAAAGCAAGATCAGGAGACTGAGTAAAACCGTTTTGTTCAATAGCTCCTGACTGAAATGGCTTCAAAACACCTGATTTGTAGCCCAAAGACTGCATCAATGTTGCAATACCAGCTGTTATTACTGTCTTTCCGACATCAGTATCTGTTCCTGTAACGAATAAATTCATAATTTTCCATTCCTATAGAGATGATTATACTCTAAAAAATATTAAATCATCAATAAATAATCTAAGAAAACCATTGAAAAAGGAAAAAAATCCATTAAAATATGAATATGAATATGAAAAGAATTATAGTACTATTTTTAATAATAATCGGAACATTAACTTGTTTTTCTGAAAGGCTAAGAGCAGAAGAAAACATAACACCTGTAACAGTGTCAAAAGGCACTTTCATAAAATGTATATCTCCTACATTTTTGTCAACTGCAATTGCCGATACAGGGGATGAAGTTTTTTTCTTAAATGCTGATGATATGTACATCGGAGACAGAAATGTATTCCCTAAAAATACTAAATTTTATGGAATAATAACAGATGTAAAAGAGCCAATACAAGGCACAAACGCCTCAATGAAAGTTGAGATAAAAAAGTATATAACTCCTGAAGGTGAAGAACACGAAATTTCAGGACACATATACAGCAACGGAAATGATTACCTTGGAGGGGAATTAACAAATCCTGCATATTATTCAAGAATGCCTCATTACACTCAAGGATGGAAATACGGCGTACTGCAATATTCCCCTACAAATGTAAGAGAAATGGGACTTCATACAATGATTAGACCGGGAATAGAACTTCTTATAATGTTAGATGAAGATTTAAAAATATAATAAAAATGAACAAATTTAGATAAATTCCGTTTTACAAGTTAGAAAATTGAAAATTCGAGTGAATAAATATATAATTGTATAAACTCGGATAGTGGCAAATGTAGCAATAAGGAGAAAACAATATGGATAAAAAGTCACTTGCAAGCTTGTTATTAATTGGCTCAATGTTAAGCAGCAACATAGCATATTCTGCTGCTAATTATTCAGCACAATCAAATCAGCCAAGCGGATACCAAACATCCACACAATTACCACCGCTAAGAGGTAGTGTAACAATGGTACCGGCAAGAACTACATTTCAAGCACTTACAACAATGGAACTAAGTTCTGCAACATTGACTCTCGGGCAATCTGTAACAGTGGCGCTCGGCAGCGATTTTTATTATAATAATACACTAATTGCACCGGCTGGAAGCCAAGTTTCAGGCAACGTTGTTGACTTGAGAAAAGGCGGGCATGCGGGCAAAAACGGACAATTAAAAATAAGATTCACCAATATAATAACTCCATACGGGCAAATGATTCCGATATCAGCAGTGATAAAAACAGATGATGGCTCAGGCACCTTGTATGCAGCAACTGCAAAAGACACAGGGGTTGAGTACGCAAAAGATTTAGGAATTGGAGCAGGTGCAGGAGCTGTGCTTGGAACCGCAATGGGAGCTATGGCTGGTGGATCGGTAGGTCGTGGGGCTATATATGGAACAGCTCTTGGCGCAGGACTCGGACTTGGTAAATCCCTATGGGATAAAGGCCAAGATGTAACTATACCAGCAAATTCGAGAATAGAATTACAAACTGATCAACCGATAACGGTAAGTTCTAGTTCTAAATATTAAGTAATGTAGGCGATTTGTTTTAGCAAAACTTTTTTGTTAAAATAACGCTGAACAAATAAAATAGCACTTGGGGAAATATGTCATTACTTGGGAATAAATATGGCTATATAGAAGACGACGAGCAGGAAGAAGAAGGTTATACCCTCCCAGCTGTTTGTCGCGAAGAGCCGAAACATCTTACATTAAAAAAATCAATCGTACTAGCAACAATCCTTCACCCCGTTGTGGTTGGGATTGCTTGGCTTGTCGTATTTTTACTTGCACTCTGGGGAATCAATATTCTTACATATGAAAAACCGGAAATGCAGCCTAAAGATATTGAATTCGTTCTTGTTAACAAAGAAGCAACTCCAATTAACAAGAATACTCCATTCCGCTCTGATAGAAATTCAAGAGCGGGGGGAATTAATGACCCTAAAAGAAAAGTTTCGATGCCTGAAGCACCTGCGCCAGCTGCCAAAAAGTCAGCACCATCTACCCCTGCAAGCGCACCAAAACAACAAAAACAGGCACCAAAACAACCTGCAGCAAAACCTAAAACAACACAAAGACAAACTAATAGCCAGTCAAAACCGGCACCTGCAAAAAATCCTGTTGCAGAAATTTTTGCACCTAGACCAACAGCAAAACCTACTGCTCCAAGAGTAACAAACAAACCAAAAGTTGACTTTGCTATACCTGTACCAAAAACTTCTATCCCTAGAGTAGCAGCCCCTTCGGGTGGACCTATTACAACAGAAGAAGGCGGTAAAGGAACAGGAGCAGGCTCTTCAGGTTCAGGCTCAGGCAAACCGGCTCCAAGTTTCTCTCCATCAGGAACAGGCTCAGGCTCTAGTTCAGGGCGTTTCTCGGGTTCACGTGGAGGAACGGGAACAGGCGGAAATGTTGGAAACCCAGGACCAGGAAATCCACATGGCGCACCTGGTATAGACGCGATAAAAGAACCTGACTTTGGACCTTATATGAGAGAGCTTCAAAGAAGAATAAAAATGAACTGGGATCCTCCAAAAGGAAATGAAAGTAAACGCGTAGTGCTTTTATTCACAATAAGCAGAGATGGAAGATTACTAAGCGTTAAAGTACATAAATCGTCAGGCTTGGCTGTAGCCGACAAAGCAGCAATATCAGCTGTACAATTAACAGCACCGTTTAAACCGCTTCCGCCTGAATTCAAAGGAAGCAGTGTAGATATCCAATTCACGTTTGATTACAACGTATTTGGGGCATCAAGATACTAAAAAATTAACAGAAAAAGAGGATAAAATTATGGAACTTTTACTACATTCAATCGAAATGGACTGGCCGGTACTATTACCGATATTGGTCTGCTCAATTCTAACAGTGGCTGTTGCACTAAACAGATGGGCTTTTTACAACAAAAACAAACGTGATGTTGTAGAATTTATCCCTAAACTTCAAAAAGAACTTGCAAGAGGACGTTTAGAAGCAGCTAGAGTATTAAGCGTACAACTTGGCGGAGTTATCGGTGAAGTTACAGAAGAAGCAGTAAGAATTTTCTCTGAGCAAAAGAAAGGATTCTCCCGTTCTTTTGATATCGCAGCAAACTTAGCAACAAGAAAACTTGAAAACCATTTGACCATTCTTGGTACAATCGGCGGTGTTTGCCCGTTCTTAGGTTTGTTTGGTACAGTTGTAAGAATCCTTTATACATTCCAGGACTTAGCAACTCAAGGCAATCAATCAGCAGCAGTAGCAATGGGTATTGGTTCAGCTTTGATAGCAACAGCATTCGGTCTTGGCGTTGCGATCGTTGCAGTTATTTTGTTTAACTCATTCCAATCAATCGTAAAAAGATACGAAGATGACTTCCAATTAATCA
>JAEZIX010000110.1 GCA_023415935.1 Cyanobacteria bacterium OH_CDB_20
AAAAATCCTGATACTTCTCAATCAATTGCAGTTAAATCCATAAAAGCAGATATAAAAATTGCAATGACAGGTACTCCGGTTGAAAACAAACTAACCGAATTATGGAGTATATTTGACTTTATTAACAAAGGATATTTGGGCACAATTAGAGACTTCCAAAAGAGTTATGCAATGCCTATTGAAAAATTTAAGCAAGTAGATAGAGCAGAAAAACTCAAACTATCAATCTCTCCATTTGTACTTAGAAGATTAAAAACTGATAAAACAATCATCAGCGATCTTCCTGAAAAAATGGTTATTGATGAATATTGCTATTTATCTAAAACTCAAGCTGCACTTTATGAAAAAACGTTGAATAACTTGATGTCTGAGATGTCTTCTGCAAAAGGTATAAATAGAAGAGGGATTATCTTTAAACTGATTACAGCACTTAAACAAATCTGTAATCACCCTTATCAATACCTGAAAGCTGGCGAAATAACAAAAGATATTTCAGGCAAAACTGAAAAATTTATTTCTCTATTGAGTAACATTCTTGATAATGATGAGAAAGTAATTGTTTTCACTCAATATAAAGAAATGGGAAATATTCTTACCCAAATTATAAAAAACGAGTTTCAGAAAGAACCGCTATTTTTCCATGGTTCATTAAATACAAATCAACGCGAAGAAATTTTAAAAGAATTTGAAACAAATATTGATTCAAAAATCATGATTTTATCACTAAAAGCAGGCGGTACCGGCCTAAACCTAACTGAAGCAACAAATGTAATCCATTATGACTTGTGGTGGAATCCTGCGGTCGAAGATCAGGCAACTGATAGAAGCTATAGAATCGGTCAAAACAAGAATGTAATGGTTCACAGGCTTGTTACACTCGGAACTTTTGAAGAAAAAATCGATGAAATGATTAAAACTAAAAAAGAACTTGTAAATATGGCTGTATTTGAAGGTGAAAAGACTATCACAGAGCTTACAGACGAAGAAATATACAAAATTTTCACTTTAACAGCATAAAGGTTGAAGTAATCGATATAGCTCTGAATATTCTTTAGCGCTTTTTTGCCATGAATAGTCATAATTCATTGCTGACTTTACCATAGCATTCCAGGTATTTTTGTCTTTATAAACATTAATTGCAGTATTTATAGCTTCAAGCATATCTTCTGGTTCATACCTCCAGAATTTAAACCCATTTGAATTATCAAGCGGATAGCCTACAATTGTGTCTTCGAGCCCACCTGTTTCTCTTACAATAGGGATTGAGCCGTATTTTAATGCAATTAATTGACTAATGCCACAAGGTTCAAACCTTGAAGGCATTAAAAACATATCTGAACCTGCGTAGACCTTATTTCCAAGTTCATCATTGTAACCTAAAATTGCTCTTATATTTTTAGAAGATTTGTTTAGTTCAGCAAACATTTTTTTATATTTTTTATCAGCTGAACCAACAACGACAAAGTCAGCATCAAGTGATTTAAGTTTATCAACTATAGGTTCAAACAAATCAAATCCTTTTTGTTCTACAAGCCTTGAAACAATCCCTATCAAAGGTTTAGTTTCATAATATTTAAGTCCAAATTCATTTAATACATCTTTTTTACATATTGCTTTATCATCAAGGTTTGATTGATCATAGTTGGCCAAAATTGTATTGTCTAAGGCAGGATTGTGAACTTCATAGTCAACTCCGTTTAAAATCCCTTCTAATTTATCTTTGTTCTCACATAATGTCCAATCTAAGCCCTCTCCGTAGCTCTGTGTTAAGATTTCTCTTGCATAGGTAGGCGAAACTGTGACAACTTTATCAGAATAGTTTATAGCGCCTTTCATCCAAACAACATATTCAAAATGTTCAACACCTTTTGCATGATAAACTTCATCTCTTGGAAGCCCTGCAAAATCAAGTATATCATCATAATATCTGCCTTGATAAGCGAGATTATGAATTGAAAATACAACTTTTGAATTTTTATAAAAATCATCATTTTTATAAACCGATTTAATATAGACAGGAATCATAGATGTATGCCAGTCATTTGCGTGAATTATGTCTGGTTTAAAATTCAACAGTTTTGCATATTCTAAAATTGACCTTGAAAATACAACAAATCTTTCTTGCTCATATCTTGCATCAATTGTTTCAGGATATACACTATCAAATGATGAAAAGTATTTTTTGTTATCAATGAAAAACACATTTATATTCGTATTTGGCAATTTGCACATTTTTAATGTGAAATAGTATTCTCCGATATCAAATTTTAGTTTTATTTTTGAGTTTGGAATTTCAATAATGTCATATTTTTTTTCATCAATTGACCTTATGAATGGACAAAATATTGCAATTTGATGCCCAAGTTTTTCCAGAAATTTTGGCAAGCTACCAGCAACATCAGCAAGGCCGCCGGCTTTCATAAAAGGAGCAACTTCAAATGACGTAAAAAGTATTTTCATAAAAATCCTTAAAGTTATTTTTGAGCAAGATATTCAAGCGATGCTTTTAATACTTCTTCAGAATTTTTCAAACTTAATGATAATACAGATTTTATTGACTCACTTGCTTCACTTTGAGAATATCCTAAGGACAATAATACACTTTGAGCCTCGAAAAGACAATCATCAGATATATTAGATTTATCAATTGAGCAAACTGCCGCAAGTGGAGTAACATTAGACCAATTTATAAGTTTATCCTTAAGTTCAAGTACTATTTTTTGGGCTAGTTTAGGGCCTACACCTTTTGCAGCTGATAAACCTTTATAATCAGACTTAACAACAAGATTTATAAGTTCTGCAACAGAGAATTCATCAAGCAAAAGCAATGCCAGCTTAACCCCAACACCTGAGACGCTTTGCAAGATATTAAAAATATCGCGTTCTTCTTTTGTTAAGAAGCCGCAAAGCAGCATTTGATCTTCTCTATGAACAAGAGAAACATATATTTTAATTTCATTTTCGTTATCTTTAATACCTGCCACAGTTCCTGATGTTGTCTTAATAAAGTATCCAACTCCATTAACATCCAACACAATATATGTGCCGCGGTATGAGTCAATTTGTTTTGCGGTTACTAAACCTTTTAAATATTCGTACATTTGATGTCTTTCTTTAGTTTATTGTTTATTTTAGCCAGACAATTGATTATATAAATCAAGAGCCTTCTGTGCTTGTTTATCTTTTCCCATTTTTTTATAAGTTAGTGCTAAATTATAATAAAAATCTTTTTCGTTATTCTTTAAAGAGATTGCTTTCATAAAGTTTGTTTTTGCTTTTGCAAATTGGGCATCTTTCAGGTATACACACCCTAAGTTATAATATATAAAAGGCATTTCTTTATTGTATTTTAAAGCTAATTTATAATTCTCAATCGCTTTTACAACTTTATTTTGCTCAAAATATATGTTTCCTAAATTGTAATATGCCTTATAGTATTTAGGATCTTTTTGGATTGATTTTGTTAAAAAACCTATCGAATCATCAGAATTTCCGTAATCTTGAGTAATATTTGAAAGAATAAGCCATAACTCTGCATCTCTTTTTGTTTCATCAACTTGCGCAATGAGCCTATATGCATCTTCCAGCTTATTTGCATTATATAATGCCACTATTTCCTTTTTTTGGACATCTAGATTCTCATCTGCAAAGACTGCAAGATTAGAAAAATTAATCAAAATGGAGATAATTAATAATAATTTTAAAAATTTATTCATAATAACATTATAGTTAGTTGATAAGGTAATTTCCAATTGTAAAATTTTTTTACAAATTTCGTTTTTTCTTAAAGTTTTGAAAAAATTATACGTTAATTAATATATAACAAGAACTTGGTGTCACATGATTTATTTAGACGTAGATTTAATGTATTTAACAGAGCACTTTGATGTCGGAACAAAGCGCTTACAAGACTACGGCCAAAAAAGCATTGATGAAATCATGGATAAAGAAGCAGAACAGGGAAATGTTTCTGCTGCAAAATTTGACCTTGAAGTTCTTAATGATCCAGATCAGTTAATAAAAGTTTTTAAACTTTTGAGCCCAAGAAACAGATATAAAATTCTCAGAAATATGAGCGAAGAAGACTTAAAGTATATTATGCAATTTTTAGATCAAAAAGACTTGATAATGGGGCTAAACTTCTTTTCTCGCGATAAATTAGTAGATTTAATACAAGATTTGCCAAAACAGACACTAGCACTTGTTATATTCAGTAAAATGCCTGTACAAAAATTCTTAGAAATGTTGCCTGAAAAAGAACTTGATAACTACTTCGAATCAACAAAAGTTCAACAAAATCAGGACAAATTTGTTGAGGCTTTAAGATACTTGCCACAAGCAAGTTTGGAAAAATTAATGGAAAATGTTACAGGAGAACCAGCCGACAATGCAAACAAACAAACCATCCTTGATACTGTTGGCAGCTTAAACCCTAAAAAGTTTAAAAAAGCAATGCAATCTCTTGATAAAAAATCTAAGATGAAAGTAATTCAAAAGGCAACTGAAGAAGATCCTAAACTCCTATTAGAATTCTCAAAAGATGCTTTTATGTGCCCAATTAAACAAATGGATAAAAATCAAATGATTAAATATATGGATGTTCTTGAAAACGAAGATTTAATAAAAATGGTAAGTGAACTTCCACAAGATTTAATGTCAGTTGTTGCAACTCAGATTGACCCTGAAGAGTTTGCTGACTTACTTTGTACAAAATTCCAAGATGTACTTAAAGATGTAGCAATAGGCTAATCTTTACTTTAAGTTCTAGTTTAAATTCCATTTTCTTTTGGTTTTAGCAATGAAACCATCTTCTTTCATTGATTCAAGAATCTGATTAATATTATCTTTTAATGCTGTTGCGTCTTCTGATTTTTTAAAAGCAATTGCATATGGCTCAATTGTAAGTCTTTTTTGAACAATTGTATAACCAGGATTGTCCATAAGAAAACCAAACAAAAAAGTATCGTCAGCGGTCATAGCAGATGCCTCACCAGATTTTAAAGCTTCAAAGGCTGTTTTATATGTTTTGTAACCTTGAACTCTTGCATAAGGCGCTGATTTCCTCAAATTACGCTCTGAAGTAGTGCCAAGAACAACAGCTACATCTTTATTATTTAGCTCTGAAAATGAATGAATGTCGCTATTTTTAGGAACAAGTAATCCTTGCCCTGCAATATAATAAGGTTCAGAAAAGTCCACAATTTGTTTTCTTTGAGGCGTAACAGACATTGTTGCAATTACAATATCAACATTACCAGAAGTAATTGCCTGAATCCTCGAAGCAGGAGTCACTTCTACAAAACTAACTTTATCAGGACTACCAAGCAATCTTCTTGTCAATTCTTGAGCAATATCAATATCGACACCTTGCAGTCTTCCTTTGTCAGTTATATAACCAAACGGTTTTGAATCAAATTTTACACCGATTCTTATATGATCTTTTTCAAGAATCTGTTTATAAATATTTGTTTCTTGCTTTTTTAAACCACAGCCAGTAAGTAAAAACAAACAAAACATTAATAGCAATGTAGCTTTATATCTCATTTAAAAACATCCTCATACTAACTTATATAATAATAACATTTAATCACAAAATTTACTTCATTTACCATAATGACAAGGAGAAATAAATAAGTATAATTTATATATGAGAAGAATTTCTTTAATTTTAATTTGCATGCTTTTTACAATGGGTGCCGGATACAATGGCAAACTCCCTAATATCTCGTCTGAATTTGCATTTAAATCTCAAACACCTGCAAAGTCATACCCGCCCCATACCCCAAGCAATGAAGAAAATCAAACATTAAAACCTGTTCCTAAAGAAAATAAAACATATATAGAAGTGATAGTAAAAAAGAATAAAACGGTTGAATACACAAAAGATATCACTGCTATTGAAAAAATTATCGAAAAATTAAAAATTTGTATTGAACAAGGTCAAGATATACAGAAATTTAATGCAATTACAAGTAATTTAATTGACCATATAGCATTGCTTCAAAATACTTATAGAGGAAAGCAAGAAAGTAACTACCTCTCATATAAAAGTCTAGTATCTCTGTCTAAAAAAGCTAGAGATGTTGCCGTTATAAAAACTGAAAGTCAGATTTATAACAAATATTTGCCGTATTCAACAGCTGGCGCCCCTTATAAAAAAGACAACATACTTGCAAAAGAAAAAGCGCTTCTAAGTTCTCTAAACGAAACATTATACGTTATTAAGAACCTTGATTAATATACTTATGTCGGATGTTTTTTTCTAAATCTAATATTATCCTCAGAATTAATTGAGGTTTTATATGAGAGAAAAAATATTTGTAATTTTTGCTTTTATAGCTGTAAATCTTGCTCCAGTTTATGCATATGAATTGGTTCCTTCTTACACTGATAATGTACGTGATTTTAATTACTATTCTGCTAATAAAAATTTTCCAACTGACGCTGATACCAGCAATTCATACCCTAAAGTTACCAGAATTGAATCACTATTATTCAAACAAACATTTGCAAATGAAGATATTGAAAACAGGCTTGCACGTATTGAAACAAAGATGTTTAGAAGAGTTAATAATAATATGAGTCTTGCTGAAAGGGTTGACCTAATTTCTAACAATATCGACCCTGGGCTATTCTATGATATCTCAAGCGATCAACTTTCATACTTAGAAAATAAGATCTTTGCAAGGACATATTCAAATGATGATATAGAAACTCGCATTATCAGACTTGAAAAAGAGATGCTCGGCGCAATGCAAGACGGTAATTTAAAAGAAAGATATGATGTAGTAGCTCAAGCTGCAAAACACTACACAACTTTTTCTTCACTTCAACAAACCCCATACAATACTGTTCAGCAACCATATTACGGAAATAACTATCAGAACTACCAACAATATGGAAGCAACCCATACTCAACATATTCAAGTTCAAACAGAGCCGGGCTCAAAAATACACTAGGAAACATTGTATCTGGACTTCTTGGGGTAGGGACAATGACAGGCTTCACTCCGCCAATATACCCAGGGCAATTCAACAGCGGATATCAATTCTATAATCCAAATAATACAAACTACTATGACCCATATACAAATCAAGGTATTCAAGATAACAGGTCTACTCTAACTCCATACGGCTACAATAATTATAATAGGTCATACGGAACGGGTAGCGGTGTAAAAGTTTTATACGACTAAAGAGAGCCCTAAGGCTCTCTTTTAATTTTATAATAATAATTTTAAAAATTATTAATTTTCAAATACGTAGCAAAGTAAAGATGCTTCTCTAGCTCTCTTTACTGATCTTGCTAACATTCTTTGATGTTCAGCACATGTACCAGTAATTCTTCTTGGAAGTATTTTACCTGCTTCAGTTAAATATTTTTTTAATTTTTGAGCATCTTTGTAATCGATTACAGTTGCTTTATCTGCGCAAAAACTGCAATTTTTTCTTTTTTTCTTGTCTTGTTGTTCTCTTGCCATTATATTTTTCCTTTTTCTTCTTTATTTTTATTTATTGTCTAAAACGGGATTTCTTCTTCACCAATTAGTTCATCAGAGAAGTCTTCTTCAGCAAATTTTACTATTTCATCTGAAGAGCCTGCAGATGCTTTTGAAACAGAACCTGAAACTTTTTCAAAACTTGAAAGTTCAATTTCAACGATTCTTTTTTCAGTTCCATCATCTGCTTGAACTGTATTAGTTTGTAATCTTCCTTCAACAACAACTTTGTCTGATTTAGCTAAATTATTTTCAACCAAATCTCAAAGATTACCTTTTGCAACAACTCTGACTAAGGTTTCTTCTTTTTCATTAATATTTAATGTGAAACTTGCTATCGGAACATTATTAGAAGTAAATCTCTTTTCAGGATTTCTATATACAATTCCAGATAATACAGCTTTAGCCAGCGTCATACAATTCCTACGCTTTCACTTTTGAAACGTCTAAGAACATAGTTCTTAAGATGTTTTCGTTTAATTTTAATTGTCTTTTAAATTCAACCACTTTATCAGCAGGTAGTTCCAATTTTTGAGTAACTAAATAACCATCTCTAAAGTTTTGGATATCGTATGATAATTTTCTACGACCCATTTTTTCAGTTTCAACAATTTTGCCTGAGAAACCAGAAACAGTATCTTCGATCTTAGCAACAATTTTATCTGCTTCTTCAGAATCTATGTTTGGTTTAATGATTGATAGTAATTCGTACGTTTTCAATTTTTATCTCCTTGAGTTCTAGTATTAATATAATTCTCTCATAATAGTAAATAAATCCTATCATAAAGATTTTTTTAATTCAAATAGTCATTAAAATTTGCTTCACAAAACATAAAATTCAATTATGAATTGCGTTTATATCTCATTTAATACAAAATCTATTGCACCTTTATTCTCAGCAAATATATTTGCAGCACCAGTACAAGCGACTTTATAAGTAGCCGCACTTTCGATATATAACAAAAGCTCATTTAAGAGATCATTTGAATTTTTAACAATTTTTCCTGCTTTTTTGTCCAAAACAAGATTATAAACTTCTTTAAAATTAAATATATTTGGACCTGATAAAGCAGGTTTACCCCAAATATTTGCCTCTAATGGATTGTGACCGCCTGTATTTGAAAAACTTCCGCCAATAAAAGCTACATGACATATTGCAAACATTTTAGACAGCTCACCCATTGTATCGAGCATGATTATATCCTTTTCAATAAAGTTTGCATTTTCGCTTCGTTTTCCATATTTAAACCCTGACGCACGCAACAAACTCTCAACTTTTTCAAATCTTTGAGGATGCCTAGGAGCAATTAGAAATTTTAATTCTGGAATTTTCGATTTTGCCTTGGTGAAAGCCTCTAAAACAATTTCGTCTTCACCTTGATGGGTACTTGCTGCTATGAAAACTTTACTTTTTTCAACTCCCATATCAAGCCACAAGCTTTTTACTTCTTGTATTGTCATATTAGGAGTAATGTCATATTTCAAATTTCCCATTACTTTAACTTTTGGCTCATATGCACCAATATCAATTATTCTTTTAGCATCATCTTTTGATTGCATTAAAAGTTTTTCATAGTTATCTAATATCGGAACGAAAAATACGCCAAATTTCTTGTATCCGTTGTAAGAACGTGGCGAAATTCTTCCATTAACAGTATAAACTTTTATTCCTTTTTTATTAGCTGAACTTAAAAAACAAGGCCAAATTTCAGTTTCTGCTATTACAATTTTTGAAGGTTTAAAATGATTAAGAAACGCATTTACACTAAACACGAAATCATAAGGAAAATATGTAATAATATCAACTGTCTCAGCAAGTTTTTTAATGGCAACTTCCTGGCCTGTTTTAGTCGTAGTAGTTAGAACAATTCTTTTATCAGGATTACATTCTCTGTATTTTTTTATCAATGCTTCTATTGCATTGGTTTCACCAACAGAAACAGCATGGAAAATGATTGTTTCTCTTTCATCTTGCGGATAAAAATAGAATCCGATTTTTTTCCAAAATCCTGCCCTGAATTTTGGCTGAATGATAAAAGCCAATGCTATAACTGGCGAAAATATAAGTGCTATTAATGGTACTAGAATATTATAAATAAAATACATTTAATTTAACCTTTTTTATTCTTACCGCAACAGTGTTTGTATTTTTTACCGCTTCCGCAAGGACAAAGTTCATTTCTTCCAATTTTTTCTACATGTTGAGGCGTATTAACTTCAGAATCTTCTTCTGAATATTCGAAAGATTCAGCAGCTTTTGACAGTTCTGTTTCAATCGGGGCATCAGCTTGATTTATAATCTGAACACCAAATTTTGTTCTAAATAAATGTCTTACTGTCTCACTTTGAATATCATACATCATGTTGTTAAACAGATCGTATGCTTCTTTTTTATACTCAATAAGAGGGTCTTTTTGACCGTATGCTCTAAGACCTATACCATCTCTAAGCATGTCAATATTATGTAAATGGTCAATCCACTTGTTATCAATAACTCTTAATAATATATCACGCTCTATTCCACGCATTACATTATCATTTGTGAATGGTTCTTGCAAAGTGTAGTTGTCTTCGTATTTTTCAAGAACTTCATTATAGAATTTAATGGTGTTAGTTTCATGCTCTCTATAAGCAGCAATAGCAAAATCTTTAAGTTTTTCATATATATTGTCATACTTTAAGCCTTGTAAGTCACTAACTTCAATACTACTCAACTGTGGCATCATCGAATGGATTTCACGGACAAGTCCTTGTAAGTCTTCATAAATGTAATCTTCTGGGCTCATCTCAGGTGAAATGTAGCTCTTTAAAATTCTATCAAGCTCTTTTTCAATCATATATTGAATATCTAAAGAAAGATTTTCACCTTTAAGTACTTTTCTTCTTTGTGTATAGAATTTTTCACGCTGGATATTCATAACATCGTCATATTCAAGTACATGTTTTCTTGTATCAAAATGGTATGTTTCAACTTTCTTTTGAGAACTTTGAATTTGCCTTGTTATAAGAGGGGACTCAATAGCCATTGATTCATCAACATTCAATGTATTCATAAGAGCAACAACTTGTTGTCCACCGAATATTCTCATTAAGTTGTCTTCAAGAGACAAGAAAAATCTTGTAGAACCAGGGTCACCTTGACGCGCTGCACGACCTCTGAGCTGATTATCAATTCTTCGAGATTCGTGTCTTTCTGTACCGATTACGTGAAGTCCACCAAGTTCAACAACTTTATTATGTCCTTGTTCAGTAATTTCTCTTGCATTTTTCAATGCAAGTTCTTTTTTCGCTTCATAATCAGGTGTAGTTTCAGGGTTATAACCCATATTTTCTAGATTTTCTTTGGCAAGAAACTCAGAATTACCACCTAAGAGAATATCTGTACCACGACCAGCCATATTTGTCGCAATAGTAACAGCACCCAATCTACCGGCTTGAGCAATGATATATGCTTCTTTTTCGTGGTGTTTAGCATTTAATATATTATGTTTTACACCTCTTTGGGTTAAAAGTTTTGAAAGATATTCAGATCTGTCAATACTAATAGTACCAACAAGAACCGGTCTTCCAAGGTTATTCATTTCAATGATTTCTTCAACAACTGCTAAGTATTTTTGTTTTTCATTTTTGTAAATAACATCAGACATGTCTTTTCTAATATCATTTTTATTAGTTGGAATTGTTGTTACTTCTAAATTGTAAATCTTTCCGAATTCAGCTTCTTCAGTCATCGCAGTACCTGTCATACCAGCTAGTTTAGGATAAAGCCTAAATAAATTTTGGAAAGTAATGCTTGCAAGGGTTTGTGTCTCATCTTGTATTGGCACATTTTCTTTTGCTTCAACTGCTTGATGAAGACCATCAGACCAGCGTCTACCTTCCATTAAACGACCTGTAAATTCATCTACAATCATAATTTCACCGTTTTTTATAACGTAATCAGTGTCTTTATGGAAAAGTTCTTTTGCTTTTAGTGCCTGAAGCAAATAATGAGCATATTGCCCCTGAACATCAAATAAATCAGCAACATTCAAAAGTTCTTGAGCTTTATCAATACCTTCTTCGGTTAAAATTATATTTTTGTTTTTTTCGTCTATTTCATAATCTACAACTTTTTCAAGTTGAGGAGCAACCTTTGCCATAGTGCGGTATAATTCAGCAGATTTTTCAAGTCTTCCGCTAATAATTAAAGGAGTTCTTGCCTCATCAATCAAGATACTGTCAACTTCGTCAATTATAGCAAAATAAACTGGTCTTTGAACTTGTTGCTCAAGGCTCCCAGCCATATTATCACGCAAATAATCAAAACCAAATTCATTATTTGTACCGTATGTAATATCACAGTTGTACGCTTCTTTTTTCTTTATGAATTCATCGTCACGTCTATTAGAAAGCACAACTCCTACAGTTAATCCAAGGAATTTATATATTCTTCCCATCCATTCGCTATCACGTTTTGCAAGATAATCGTTAACTGTTACAATGTGAACACCTCTACCTGTAAGGGCATTAAGGTAAGCGGGTAATGTTGCAACAAGAGTTTTACCTTCACCTGTTCTCATCTCAGCAATATGACCTTCGTGTAAGAAAATGCCGCCAATTAACTGAACATCAAAATGCCTCATATTCAAAACACGTTTTCCAGCTTCTCTTACAACAGCAAAAGCTTCAGGAAGAATTTTATCTAGTGCTTCTTTTTCAAGTTCTCTATCTTTTTTAGGGTCATCTGATTTTTCTCTTTGAGAAAGTATCTCTTTAAATTCTTGCGTTTTAGCTCTCAATTCTTCATCTGAAAGCGCAGAAATTTGTGGTTCTAAGTTATTTATAAAATCTACCGTTGGCAATACTTTTTTTACTTTTCGCTCATTTGGATCACCCAAAAGCTTTAATAGCAAATCAATCATTATTGTTCCCCTGTCTAATAT
>JAEZIX010000011.1 GCA_023415935.1 Cyanobacteria bacterium OH_CDB_20
TACTAATACTCATCTATTAGAGTATTTTGCCAAAAATTATCCTGACATTGAGCTTTATGCTTCAACTTCGCAAGAGTTTTATTCAATAAAACAGTACGATAATTTATTTAAACTTTTTCCTCAGGTGAAAAACGTTATTCCATCTTGTGATGCTAACAAGAATTTTTTATTTTTAAAGAATTTTAAGAAAAAATATCCTAACGTTAATATTGAATTGATGGTAAATGAAGGCTGTTCAGCAGGTTGCCCCATGAGAAATGAGCATTGTATATCAGCAGCAAACAATTTAGATCTTGAATTTCATGAAAAATGTTGCCCGCGTGACAATATGAGCTTTTGGCTTGATGTCTGCAAGTCAAATATAATATTTCCTTGGGAGATAAAAGAGTATTCTGCAATTGGTATAAATCATTTTAAAATGCCCGGTAGAAATTCCATGGATTTTTTTAGTGGAGAGTGCCTTAAAACATATTATAAATACCTGCTTTCAATTGAAAAACCAAAAGAACTTGAAAATATTTGTTTTAACAAGTTAATTTTTAGATATTCTAACTGGGAAATTAAGGATATAGACTTCCAAAGCATAAAAAAATATTTGCCTAAAATATCTCACTTCAAAAAACAAGGGCATTTGTGCAGTTCTGTTTGCGGGGTCAAGTGTAAATACTGTTATAAATGCGCTGAAAAACTGAATAATATGTTTAGTGTAATCTAATCAGATTTTGACTAGTGAATTTTTTTAAGTCCTGATGCTTTGTATTTGTTTAAATATAGCAACAGATGCGCTCGTATCTGTATTAATTTGCAAAGAGGGAAGCCGTCTTTGTATGTTGTTTTGTATTTTTTGAGTCCCTCTTGCCTTATTTTTAAAATCGACTCAAGATTTTCTTCTCCACAAGCATAGTTAAGTCCGATATCAAATTCTTCTTCATCTGAGAAAGATTCTGTATCAATATTTTCTTTTTTCATAAAGTCTAAAAGTTTTGCATTTTTTTGAACAACGCAAATACTTGGCGGGAGAGGGGATAAAATATCAATATTTTTTGCAAGAGTATCCATTGTTAACTTAGCTTCTTCAGCTGTTTCGGTAGGGAAACCAAGCATATTAAAAATTAAATTGTATATTCCTGATTTATGAGAGTTTTTTAAAATCTCGTGCCTGTTTTTTATGTCCATTTTTTTGTTCATAAGTTTTATAATTCGCTCTGAGGCTGATTCATAGCCCCATACAAGCATTTTAAGTCCTGATTTGTATAATTTCCCCAGCAGTTCTTCAGTAAAGCCTTCTTCTAATCGTGCAAATGAGTAATATGAAATATTAAGTTCTTTTTTAAATAATAAGTCAGCGAACTTGCTGTAATATTCAGGTTCAATTGCAGAATCCATAAATTCAAAGTTAGAAATATTATATTTTTCTTTTAATTCTTCAATGTCTTTCACTAAGTTTTCAGGTTTTTTCTCGCTATATGTAGTTCCATAATATAAGTCGCAAAAAACGCATTTGTTCCATTTGCAATTTCTGCTTGATTTTAGAGGTAAAACTATTTCAGGCGCAAAATATTTGCTCAAATCATAGTTATCAAGCGAAATATTTTTAACCTCATCCATTTCAACAGGTTCAGCAGTTAGGTTTAATTCCACAATATTCTTATCAGATTTATAAATTAAACCCGGCACTTGATTAACGGTTATTTTGCCTTCAATAAAGTCTGCAAGTTTTACAATACTGTCCTCAGCGTCCCCTATCAGGATTGAATCTGCAAAGTCATCAAAGAATTCCGGATATTTGAATAATGTTTTATAAATCCTCTTAAAGTAATCGCCTCCAATATTTACGTGCTTTTTGTATTTCGTTTTCAGAATGTTTGCAAGCGTTAAGCCCGGAATTATCTGAGAGTTTGAATTTATAGATATTGTAATTAGCTTATGGTCAGGTTTTACTATCTCTTTTATTTTTTCAGGGTAATAGTGCAAGAATATATTATTTTCTTCGCTAAAACAATGAAATTTTATATTTTCGTAGGTATATTTTAAGAGAGGATTGTGATAATGAGTAAAATAACATCTGGTTGGAGAAAATGGCATAAAGGCAATATCTATAGCGGATTCAATTATTCTCTGCGCGCTTAAAAGTTGTTTAATATCGTAGAATTTTTTTTCATCTTTATAAACTCTTATGGCTTTTTCAACATCTCTTATTATTACATCTGAATTATTGTTATCATTATCAAAAAATTCTTTTAAGGTTTTATATTTCATAATTTTTGACTGCACAGAAAGCGTTAAGTGGTCTGAAGTTTCAGTCTTTAATAATTCTTCAGATTCATTCTGCATATCCTTGTAAATGTTTTCTGCAAATTTAAGAGACTTTTTCAAAAAATTCGGATTAAGGATGTCTACAAAGAAATCAATATTTAAATCAGCAGCATCAACTTTGTAATTTGCTGCTTGTAGGTGAGCTTGTAGTGTTGGTATTCCTATACTTGGGGCTGCGGGAGTCCATTGTGGAGGAAATAACATTAAAATCAATTTCAAAATCCTCAGATACAGTCTTGTCTATTATGATAGTAACATAATATAAGATTATTGTTCTTGTTTTAGCAGATTGAAAAATTGTGTTATGTCTTTTTTTTCTTCTGCATTAATAAAACCAGGTGAATAAGATAATGTGATAACATCGGGCTGTATCTCTTTTTTTCTCAGGTTTTTTAAGAACTTAGAAAAATTATTGTAGAGTATTTTTTTTCTTAAAAAGCTAGGGTATTTATTTTCTTTTCTTTCAAAGTTGCTGAAAAAATCAGCGTCGATGCTTAAAAATATCTTCTTGCTCTTTAAATCAGGTAAATTGCCAATATTAACCATATTTATTGTGAAATCTTTGAATAAATTTTCATCATAAAATCTATCCAGGCCAAAATCGTCGCAGTTTTTGTTTAACGTTGCGATTTTTTCCTTTGAGATTATTTCGTAGTCTTTATGATTAAGTAAAACTTTTTTTGAGTATTTTCCGTCTTTTAAATCAGAATACAAGAAGTTTAAAGGCCCAGCATCAAGCAGCTGTTTTTCGTATGATTTCTTCTTAATTTTTATAAGCCAATCAGGCACAATCCAATAAAAAGAGTCTATTTTATAGTTTAGTATTATAAAGTTGACCCAATTGGCGTATGTTACATCGTCGTGCCTCATATTTATGTGAATGTCTGAATGAGCATCTACATTTATAAAAATGAAATCAGAGCACATTTTTTTATCATTTGCGCATAATTTATCAAAAAAAACTTTGGCGCCGTCGTGATTGATACTTATGTCAACAACAGCATTTTTTGATATGTATTTTGCGTTTTCTATATCTTGTTTTGAAAATCCTGACAAAATATACTTCCAATTTATTCTTGCACAGTGATATTATATAATTAAAGAGAGATATTAGAAATATGAATGTAAACTTTTCGCTACCTGGATTATTTAACAATTTCAATTTAAACAAGGCTTTTATAGCTTTATTTCAAAAAAATAAACATGTATTTAACGATGGCTTTGACATAAATAGTGTTTACGGCGTTTTTCCTTCAACAAAATGGGGGCTGGAGCGCTATTGCGAAGATTGCAGTATAAAAACATTGGAAGAAGTTATAAGTTATTATCAGGAAAATAATATTGCTATACACTATGAAATGACTAATCCTCTGATTCAAGAGCAGCATCTAAATGATGAATTCTGTAACTTATGTTTGAAAGTTGCTGATAGTTCCAATAATGCAATTATTGTATCTTCTGACATTCTGAAAAATTACATAAAAGAGAATTATCCTAATTATAAAATTATTACCACATATGTTGATTCTGATGCTGAACTTATTTCCTACACGCACAAAAGCAAAGACGAATTGGATACAATTGAAGATAAAAATAAGTATCAGTTACTTCTAAATAATTTTTGTGTTGATGATTGCAAAATGCAAGATGCCCATATCAAATACCTTGCAAATGAGCAACTGAATGATACAGATATTAATCCTTACTTTCCCTGCGAACTGAGATTTGATTGCGGTTTTGAGGTTATAAAACAATATAAAAGGTTCATAACAAGAGAAGAGTTGATTGAAAAATATATTCCACTTGGTTTTGAAAACTTTAAAATAGCAACAAATACTATGATAAAATTCCTTCCTTTAAACTGCACAATTAACGATTTAATTAAGTTTTACGTTTACTATTTGATAAAACCCGAGTATCAGAGAGAAATATTAAATAAATTTATTACTTCGTAAAGCAGCTTAACTCTCTTTTTCTTTCACTTTTTAGATTTGTTCCATACTTATATGATTGGACATAATTGAAGCTGTGTTTTTCAAGATAAAGCATTAAATAATCATGAAGATAAAGCATATTAACAAGAGATTTGCCTGTGAGTTCAATCATCATCTTGTTTAGATTTTTTTCTATCTTGTCCTTTGTCTTTTTGCTCATATTTTTTATTCTGCAATCATAATTTGGCTGAAAATCACCTTTATCAATGCATTTTGTTATGCCATATTCTTCATTTGAACCTAATATCTTGCAGAACTTTGTATAAACAAACGGCATCATCTGGTAAGAATGAATAATATCAAGATTATTAATAAGATACTCTATCGTTTGCTGTATTTCTTCAATAGTTTCAGTAGGAAATGCATAGATAAATGAAACATGATTCCATATACCTTGAGAATCTGCATTTTTTAATATTTCGTGGCGGGTTTTAGTGTTTATACCTTTGTTCATAAGGGTCATAACTCTCTCAGAACTTGCTTCATACCCCCATAAAGCTCTTGTGTAACCGGATTTAAACATTAGAGAAAGCAGACTTTTATCAAACTCTTTTTCTAGCCTTAGATATGATGAATATCTTACATTGAGTTTTCTTTTCATTATTTCTTCTGCAAATTCTTTGCAAAAAGCAGGAGGAAGTGCCTCATCTTCAAATTCGAAAAATCTAATATTATAGCGGTTATAAATATCTTCGATTACATCAACAGCTTTTTGAGCGGATAATATATAATAATATGGCTTTCCGTAATGAAGATCGCAAAATACGCACTTATTCCAATAGCAGCCTTTTGAAATTTGTAGAGAAAGTACAATCTCAGGAGTCAAATATCCTGATAAATCATAACCTTCAAAGCTAATAGGAGCAACTTCATCGAGAGAAATTTTACTTACAGGATTTGTTTTTATTTTGTTATTTTGAATAAACATTAGACCAGAAACATCATCAAAGTTTTGAGCTTCATCAACCGCTTTAGCTAAGCTAACAATGGATTCTTCACCTTCTCCAAGAAGTATATAGTCACAAAATTTTTCAAAAATGTCTTTGTTTTTTGATAAAGTATCTTCAAATCTTGTTAATAAATTTCCTCCCAGACATACCTTTTTACCTTTTTCTTTAAGTAATCTTGCAAGTGTAAAGCCAGGTACAATTTGGCTTAAAGAAGGTATTGATATTCCGACAAGATCATATTCATCAAAGTAGCCATCTTCAATTTTTTTTGTAAAAAATTCAATGAAAGGGTTAATTTCAGTTTTGTAAGTCTGTTCTTTTATATCTTCATAATTATTTTTATAAAGCTCGTTTTCGTAGTTGTAATAGAGTTTTTCTATTTTCGTAGGAGCATATGGCAAAAATAAAATGCTGATTGCATCATAAATTATTTTGTAAGACTTATACAAAGATTCAGGGTTATAAAATTCTTCCGTTCTAAGTGCATTCATTGCTGTATTAACGTATTTATATGAATTTGCAATTTTGGCTCTTTGTCTTTGTTTAAAATAATTATATTTTTCTTTTTTTAAAACAAGAATCTTTTCGTCTTTGCTTAGTTCTCTATATTCACTGCTTCTTGAGGACATTTTTTTATATTTGTCAGGAAGGCTTTCGACAAATTTTTCTGCTTTATCCATAGCATCTTTTATGCCTTCAGGATTTAGTTTTTCTTTAAAAAATTCAAGGTTAAAATCAACACCTTTAGCGTCAATTCCTGCGGCTTTCAGTTGTCCTAACAGCACTGGAACAGAAGGATATGGTGTATTAATAAAGCAAAATGGAGGAAATGTTAATAATACTTTTATTTTAGATTTCATACTTGATCTACTCTTATTCCTACATTAAAGACCATTATGTGTTAAAAATCAAGGATTATAAGCATGTGGTTAACATTTTATTAATCTATTGCTAAATATCAGCAATTTTATTTGTTTTGTTCTTCCAGCTGAATGTGTTTTAGCATAAATTTTAAAGCTTTTGGAATATCAGACTCATTTTCGTATATGTTCCATTCATTCATATTTTTATCTGAAAGTTTCCAGTCTTCCCAAGAGCCGTAATATAGACAGTATTTACAGGTTTTTGCCGGACTTTTTATATACTTGATAATTTCTTTTCCAGAATTTTTATATATGTTAATACCTTCATCTTTTTCTATATTTGTTTTGAAAAAATTGTTATAAATATCGGCGTAAGCTGCTTTTGGACAGGTATACATCTTTCCGGCTCTTAGAACAGTTACATTATAATATTTTATCCCGCAGCGGTTGAATGCAAGTTTAGGGTTGCTTGTACCTATTTGATTTCCGAATACAAACATTTTATCTCCGGGATGAACTCTTCCTAAACGGACATTTTTAGATTTTATAAGGTCTGTTACTTTTGGAAAAATTGATTCGTTTCCTGGATATTTTGACAAATCAATTGTAATGTTATATTTTCTGCAGGTTTCCCAAAAATATTCAGGCATTTTGTCTAGTAGTATTCCATTTGTAACTATTGCAATTCTGGATTTTGGAAAGTACTTTCTTGCAGCTGCTGCGAATGAATTTACATCAGGATGCAATAAAGGCTCTCCTCCAAGCAATCTTATACTTGCAAAATTTAGCCTTTTTGAAAGCTGTTTTATATCTTTTTCAAATTTTTTGATATCTACATAATACTCAGGCGCAATAGGGCTAAAGTGGGAGCATCCTGCGCATTTTAAATTGCAATGGTCAGCCACGTGCGTTTCAATGTATGGTAGTACCGGTAACCTTTTCCATAACTTATATCTTACGGTTATAGTTTTGATAAAACTTTTTAATGACATCTTATAAAATAACCATTAATTGTATGTGTATTTAAAGTATATCATCAATGCTTCAAATATGAGAAAACCACAGTTGTATTTAACTGTGGTTTTATTTCTAAAAATGTTTTACTAGTTATCAGCTAACTCTAATACAGCTTTTTTGAATTGCAGAAAATACCCAGGTGTTTCAAGTTTTTTCATTAGTTCTTCTTTTGTTCCGCTTAAAATAATGCTGGAATATTCTTTTGTTCTTGCTCTATTATTTGCAACAACTTCTAAAAATCTTTTTTTATTATGATCTTCGATATCTTTTGGCGGTTTTCTGCATACAACTTTGACATCTCCTAAATCTAAAGAAGAGTCTTTATTGGTATATTCTTCTACCACGGGTGCAAAATCGCCATACTCTGGAACTTCAAATTCGCATCGTTTTTTTAGTTTTTTTTGTATTTTTTCAAGATTGATATCAAGAGGCATTATTTCAAACTTTTCGTGCATCTTTGGAGTTCCTTTAATATTAATATTATTCAAATTTAGATTTCTTATTGAAGGCATAATATAAATTACCTTTCTTATTATACATTAATTATTTTACAATTTTTAGCTTTATTCCATTTTTTAGTGCAAAATCTGATAATACATCAAGTTGTGCATCTGTGAAGTAGCGGCTGCCATTAGAAGTCATAAAGTTTTCTATTGTTATATTTTTTGAGCCTGTCGTCATCATTATATTTTCAAGTATACCCATCATTGTAACATCAGATGTGTTTGTTTTCACTGCATTTACAAGAAGATCATTCACCATGTTATTAAGGGCACATACGGTAGCCTTGTAAGTTGGCATTCCAAATTCAGAATAATTTACAATTGAATTATATGTTTTTAAAATACCGCTTAAATCTGCAGTTGAGTCGTTAAGTTTATATGTTGGGTTGCCTTGTGCTGTTGCAAAGGCGTTCTGAAGCTCAATAGCCATTAAGTATGCTTCAGGATTTTCGATTTCAGGATTTGTTGATTTAATTATATCGAGCTTAATATCTGCTAACTGCCCTTCTAGAACCGAAGTCATATCAGAATTATATTCTTTATCAAGTAAGGTTAATGCGTCGAACGCCGCAGCTTTATCAGGTTGTGCTTCAATATATGATTTTAAACCTTCAAGATTTTCAGGACTAATCCACAATGTTTTATCTTCATTGTATGGATTTGTACCTTGTTCCAAATGTTCTGTTATATAATTATAACTGTTTCTTACATTGGTATCTGAGAGCTCTGGCGTTTTGACATATGCAGCACCAAAGTCAATTATTTTTCCACCTAAATAATTATGCCCTATCTCTGGAGCAACATCGATAGTGGAGATATATTCTGTATTATGCAGCTTGGAATCAGTAGTTGTATTATTATCATTGGATAAGAATTCAGTAACTATAAATCCATCGTTATCCATGTTATTTGCCACTTTGCCAAAATATGCATTTGCAAAATTATTGCTGTTTGCAGTTGCATAAATTGCAGTTTGGGGTTCGAAATATTGCCCGTGAACATTTATCAATTTATTATCAGGTTTGTATACTTTTAAAACTACATCTTTGCAACCATCGATAGAAATTTTATATCCTCTTCCGTACATGCCCGAGCCTAAATCCTTTGTGGTTACTGTTTTGCCAAGTATGTTGGACAATTCAGATTCAAGTTGAGCTTGGTCATTAGTATTTTGGAAGTTTGAAATTGCTTTATAAACTTCATCTGATATTTGAGATTGATTATTTTGGCTTGTTCCGTTGAGCCAATCTGATGGTAGTTGGCCTATGCTTCTATCTGTACTTGGAAATGCTGAAAGCAATTGTGACAATTCTACAGTACCTAATAGATTGCTTTGAAGATGTGATGTGAGGTCTCCTGTATATGTTAATTCTTCTGAATTAAATTCAGTAGTGCCGTTTCTAAAATGATAGTCTAAGAAATCGATTAGATTTTGGGTTGTGAAGTTTGCAATTCGAGGTTCAATTTGAATCAATTCCTGCATATCAATATTATTTATGTATTCATTAAAAGCTTTTATGTCGACATTGCCTCGAGTGACTATATAGGCAGCCATATCCTCATCATAATCTGAATTAGTTCCGCTAAGTTTTCCAAAAGCTTTCATTAATTCTTTTACTTCGGTTGAGCCCAAAGAACGGATTCTTTCTGAAGCTCCTTTTTCAACAGGATTTGGCGTGTTCATTATTTTTACTTCTACATTTGTACTTAATTTAGCAAGATCTCTATAGCTTAGACTCATTAAGAAATCCAAGCCTTTTGTCTGATTTGCTTGAGCAAATGCATTTAACAACTCTGAACTACCCTTAAATAATTTATCCCAAATTTCTGGAGTGATTTTGTTGAATGTATTTAAGGAATTGAATGCCATAATTCCCTGTTCTTCTACAATATTTGCAAATTCATCTTTTAATTCAGGCATTAGAGTATTAATTTGCATGCTCACATTTTGGGCAGTGGAGGCATCTATGCTGCTTAATTTATGAAAAAGTCCGGTATATCCGAATTTATTTAAGGTTTCTTTATCGAAATAAGACATATTATCAAACATAGTAGTTAATTGATCATTATTTTTTATAAATGTGAAATCAACAATCGCGTAGTTATTTTTAATTAATTTGACAACATTTGCTAATTTTGATGCATCTTCCTGACTTAAGGTATTAATATCAATCTTGCCAAGTCCTATAACATCATTCATTTCAAAACTTGCAAAAGCAGGGTTTTTCAATATGTTTTTTGCATTAATAATCTCTTGCGGTTCAAGCATAGAAGCCATTATTAGTTGAGAGGTTTCCATATTGTTAATTTCAGGGTCATTAAAAACGTTATTATAAGATTCTAAAAATTTATCAGCATTAAGTTCAGGGCTCATTTGTAATAACATTATTAAATCTTGTGATGAAAATAAATCATCGCCGTCAGCTTTTTTTAAATTGCACAATTTGCCGAACTTATTACATAATTTATCAGAATAGTTTCTTATCAAATTAACTATTGCATCAGAATCAGAACGCTTTATAGCACCATCATTAATTAACTGCCTTATTCCATCAAATGATTGTATTTCATTTAATTGCGGATTCCAAGTTTCGATTAATAATGAGAATGACCTTTGAGCGCGGTCGCTGCTTAAGTGCGGCAATATATCGCCGACTTTTTCCCAAGGGAAGTTTTGTTTTAATTTGTCTACCGAATTGAACATTTCATTACTTGTAGTTGAAGAAAAATGATTAATTAAGTCACTGGCATCTTGAGGAGTGTATTGCGAAAAATACTTATCAAAAGCTTGGGCTCTAAGAGCTGCTTCACCTGTTAATGAAGTTGGTGATGCTGTTGTGCTTATGTTTTGTGTCGGGTCTTTAATTCCAACAGGGTTATTTCCATATTTCAATACATTGTTAACGTTTTCTTTTGGTAGGTACATATTTGAGCCAACCAATTTCGCAGGGAATTCTCCTCCTTCTTGCAACCATTTTTCCATTATCTGGTTTTTAGCTTCAGAAGTGAATTTTAACCCCAATTCTTTATATAAGAATGGAATAGATGAGTCTTCAGGATCTACATCAGGTGTTTTTATTATAATTCTACCTTCTGAGCCAACATTAATACTATCTTTAACTACTTGAGCTAATAATTGAGCTTCTGCTTCAGGATTTAATCCCCCAGTAGAGGCTAGAACAGGAACATTTACGTGGCTTTTGAGAGTTGTAGAAAATCCATCAGAACTTAAAACATAATCTTCAGGTAAATCAACTAAATATAGGCCATTTGCTCCATCTGGTATGTTTTGAGTATGCATTTGAGCTAGACTTGTACCATCTGGTAAGTCAACAGTATATTTATATCTTTGCCCAAAGCCTTCATTACCTTTATCTATTACATTAATTTTTGCGTCTTTTAAACTTAAAGTGTTTGCTTGTATACTTGGTGTTGATGATATTGGATTATTAACACTGCTTAGCGCAGCCGCAGGATTTGCTGCTGCTACTTCTGCTGCTATTCCTGTGCTATCTGCTAAAGCTGATGCGTTATTAACTACAGGCACATTTATACCTTGAGATTGTAACCGAAGTAAATTTAGTTCATTCAAAGGAATGCTCAACGATTGGGTGTTATTGAAAGGAGATGCGATCATCATTTGAGATCCTTCTCCAAGCAAAGGATTTTCAACATATTGAGTTTGCGGTTTTTGTGTGATTTCGACAAACAATTTTGAAACGCCGCTTGATGTAAAGTTACCGTTCCATTCATATAAAGAAGGACTTCCAGTTTTTGCACTCATTGTGTATTCGGTTCCATTTTGCATAATGGTTTGAGTTTGAGTCGGTGAATAATTCATTCTTATTGTTCTTACTGCCAAGTTTTGAACTTGTTGTGTTTCTGATGACAAAGCAGTAGTTGATTCTTGCGTTGCTATAGCACTACCAGTCTTTTCAGCCTGTAATTTAGCAAAATCACTTGCTTTAATGTCACTAGCAATTACATTTCCGTCTTTATCATAGTAATTTTTTACGTTTAATCCGTTTTCTAAAGTTTCTTCTTCAATTTTGACTGTGCCTTCTGGCTTTGGAGCACCTGCTGCAATATTTACAGCTTCAAACGTTACACCTGCTGCAAAACCTGTTACGGCTCCTGTTTCAGCTCCACTAAGTGTGGCATCAAGCCAGCCTTCGAATGTAATTTCTTCTCCATCAGCATTAAATAAATAGCTTGTTCCACCAGCGATTGCACCACCTGTTGTACCTGCAGCCAGACCTGTTACTCCGCCGGAAATCAATCTGCCTGTTACTTGTGAAACGGCAGTTTCTCCTGAAGTTAATGCTGGTCTTACGAATGTATTTACTCCGCCTGCAACACCGCCAGCTACGGTACCGGATAATGTTCCTGTAAGAGTGGTTTCGCCTAAAGTTTCCCAAGAAAAACTTTCAGTACCAGCTGTTTGTGCTATGTAGTTTCCACCACTATATATACCGCCATAAGTAGCTCCCGATGCAGCACCGCTTATTACAACTTTTGCTGTTGTGCTCAATGCGGTTTTACCAAGTGCTGAAGTTACTGAACTTCCAATACCGCCTGAGACAGGAATTAAAGCTCCTTCAATTGCACCTGAGGTAAAGTCTCTTACCCCTTGTTCGACAGTATAGCCCTTGTCGCTTGTAAGACCGTTAGATGATTTTATTGCAAGCATAGTTGTTCCGCCTACGCCTGCTGCAAATCCAGCGGTTAAAGCTATTGCTCCAAGTGAAGTTCCTCCTGTGAAAGGAGCTGCTGCAACTGCTGCGACTACTACTACTGCTGTTGCAACACCTGCTGCAATTTCAGTAGCGGTAGTTTGAGTTTGTTCGTAGTCCAATATGGATTCTGCAGCTTTTGAATTGGCTACCTTTGAACCTCCGTTAAGAAGGTCTTTAGCACTGTCCATACTTAAGTATTCACCGGTTATAGCTTTATATTGAGCCGCAAAATCTTCTGAATCCGGATCAAGTTGACTAATCAGTTTTTTATATTGTTCAATTTGAGCTTTTGAGTTTTTTTCTGAGGTTCCAAAGTCAAGTCCGTTGTTAACCCAGCCGATAGCTTTTGAAAACCAACCTTGTCCTTCAACTGTTTCATCCAGTGCGCTACCTAGGGAATCCGCTTGTTTTTGAAGTGATGCAACAATTGCTTTCTTATCATCACTTGAGAGTTTTTCTGCAAATTCTTGGGAGGCTTTAACCTGATTGATTTTTTCTTGGGTTAATTCTTCCCCTGTAATTCCTTTGTATATATCATATATTTTTTCAGGATGATCTTTTAATGTTTTTAATAATGCTTTTTTTGAATCGAGTTCAGTTTTTAGCTTTTCTGCGCCACCTCCGAAAAGACCAGCTACCCAGCCACCAAAGCCCTGACCTTCTTTTTCGGCATTATAGTTGCTTTCAAGAGATGAAATGGTAGCATTTAACTCATTTAATAATTCATCCTCAACATCTTCAGTTAAAACACCTGAAGATTCGACTTTTACGCCTTCATTTTTATTACCTGTTGTCTTGTTATTGATAACAGATAAATCGCCAATTTTGTCGGTATGCATGCCTGAAGAGGCATCATCAACATAAAGACCTCTTAGTCTGTCGTAATTATAAGGATTAATTCCTTGCACTACACATTTCCCTTTTACTATAAGATATTTTTTTTGTCGGCAAAATATCTTGATCCTTAAGGGCTATTTTATTTTTTATTTACAAAAAGTTACAATTTTAAATCAGATGTGGATATGTTTTGAAATACTTTCCCTATCTTCAGCTTTTATATTCATTTTTTCGAAGAAATCTTCAAGAGATTTGTAATTTCCGTAGTGTCTTCTTATATAAACGGCTCTTTTAGCTGCTACTCTTTCAATATTTGGCAGCACCGCAATAATATACCATGGGTCTTTATTTATATTAATAAAGGGTTGTCCATCAGGATTTTGGATTAAATTTTTTGCTGTTTCAATTCGAGAATTTCTATATGTTGGAAATAATGCAATTGCAATTATTCCTGCTAATAAAACCGGAACGCCTACAGCAGGACCCCCGAAATAAAAAGCATAAACCAAAGCCAAAGTATATAAAGCAGTAAAAATAGATAACATAAAGCGCACCTCGATTTTGTATTATACAATATACTTTAAAACAAATCTATATAGGAAATCATTTGCAAGCTGCATGAGTTTTAAGAGATGAATTAAACGCATTTTGAGCGTTCATAGGGTTACAGCTATCTTTTTCTTTGTTTGCAATTAATTTTTCATAGTATTCTTCTTTTTTATCAAGAACTTCCATTTGTTTTATAAGTTCTTTCATATTTTCTCTTGCTTTTGCTCTTGTGGCTTTAATTATTGCATATCTGTCTTCGATAGTAGAATCCCCGATAATACAAAGATCTATATATTTTTTAATTGATTTATTATCAGCTCCTGTATTTCTTAGGCATTTAACAATACGAACCCAGTTGAGGTCGTCTTCAGAAAAAAGTCTTACGTTATTTTTGTCTCTTTTTATAAAAGGGAAAAAATCGCTTTTAGCCCAAAATCTAATTGTATGTTCTGATATGTCTAGTTTTTCAGCTACTTCTTTAATTGTGTACATTATTAATCCTCTATTTTGTATTATTTTAGCATAGTTTTTTGTTGAGAGTTAATCTCACCTTTTAGATATTGGAGTAATGTCTTTTATGTTATTTTGTGCTGGTGTAATATAGATATAGTTTAAATATTATGATTTCTCTAAAAACACTTGACTGAGAGTAACTCTCATTTTGTAATCTAAAATTGTAGCTGTTCCAGAAGAAAGGATTAAAATGACAAAGATTTTAGATAAAATAACTAGCCCCGATGATTTGAAAAGACTTACGATTGATGAGATGAATTTATTATCAAAAGATATAAGAGATGCAATTTTGTTCAGGGTAAATTCTTACGGGGGGCATCTTGGTCCTGATTTGGGAATTGTAGAAGCAACAATAGCAATGCATTACGTATTTAATTCTCCTGTTGATAAATTTGTGTTTGATGTATCTCATCAATGCTATCCGCATAAAATTTTAACAGGCAGAAAAGAAGGTTTTACAAATTCAGAAAAATTCTCTTCTGTTTCAGGTTATACAAATCCAGATGAAAGTGATCACGACTTTTTTATCGTTGGTCATACCTCAACTTCAGTTAGTCTTGCAACAGGTTTAGCAAAAGCAAGAGATTTGAAAAATGAGAAAGAAAACATTGTTGCATTGATTGGTGATGGTTCTCTAAGTGGCGGTGAAGCCTATGAAGGCTTGAATAATGCAGCAGTTTTAAACAGTAATATTATCATAATAGTCAATGATAACGAAATGTCTATTGCTGAAAATCAAGGCGGGTTGTACAAAAATCTTGCATTGTTAAGGGAAACTAAAGGAAATGCAGAGCTAAATTTCTTTAAATCCCTAGGATTTGATTATTATTATGTTGAAGAAGGTAATAATGTTGAGGCTTTAATTGAAACTTTTAAGAAAGTAAAAGATATTAATCACCCTACAGTTGTCCATATTCATACTTTAAAAGGCAAGGGCCTAAAGATAGCAGAAGAAAATAAAGAAGCATTCCACTGGATGCTTCCGGGGACTTTGGATGATAAGCCTGAAAACACTGATTATGCAGTGGTTGAAACTTATGCCAGCATTACAACTGATTATATTATTAATAAGAATAAACAAGATTCTACAGTTGTTGCTATATCACCTGCTACCCCAGGTGCAACTGGATTTAGCCCTGCTTTTAGAGAGCAACTTGGCGCAAATTATGTTGATGTAGGAATAGCAGAAGAACACGCAATGGCCTTTTCTTCGGGCTTAGCAAAAAACGGAGCCAAGCCTATTCTTGCTATCATAAGCTCTTTTGTTCAAAGGACTTACGATCAACTTTCTCAAGATTTAGCACTAAATAATTCTCCAGCAACAATTCTTGTTTATTGGGGTTCAATTTCTCCAATGGATGCAACTCATTTAGGAAATTTTGATATTTCTCTAATCGGAAATATTCCAAATATTGTATATTTGGCTCCAACAAATAAAGAAGAGTATCTTGCAATGTTAGATTGGTCTGTTGAACAGACACAGCATACAGTTGCAATAAGGGTTCCTTTTGGAGAGCTGGTTTCAATAGGCTTTGAAGATAAAACAGATTATTCAATCTTGAATAAATCGAAACTTGAAAATCAGGGTGATACCGTTGCTATTGTTGCCCTTGGCAATTTCTTTGAGTTGGGTAGGCAGGTTAAAGAAGAAATTGCTAAAACACTTGGAATCAATGCTACTTTGATTAATCCAAGGTATATTACAGGCCTTGATGTTGAGCTTCTTGAGTCATTAAAACAAAATCATAAGTTAGTTATTACGCTAGAAGACGGGCTTGTCGACGGCGGTTTTGGCGAAAAAATTACACGCTTTTATGGAAATTCTGATATGAATGTAATTAATTTTGGTGCGAAGAAAGAATTTACAGACAGGGTGCCATTAAAAACTCTATATGAAAGATATCATTTAACTAAAGAGGCAATTGTCCAAGATGTTAAAAACTCTTTATAATAAATAAAAATGGGGGAGTTTTTCTTCCTGCTTTTAAATTAGAAAGGTAAATATGAAAGTATTATTAATAAACGGAAGCCCGAATAAAAAGGGCAGCACATACGCTGCGTTAGAAGAAGTTATAAATGCCTTAGAAAAAGAAGGTATCGAAACAGAACTTATTAATGTCGGGAATAAAGCCATTCGTGATTGCACAGGATGTCGAGCTTGTATTAACAAGCAATTGGGCAAATGCGTTTTTGATGATGATCTTGTAAATGAGGTCATCGAAAAAGCAAAAAGTTTTGATGGTTTTGTGTTCGGAACTCCAGTTTATTATGCTCATCCGACAGGAAGTATTTTATCTCTTTTAGAC
>JAEZIX010000046.1 GCA_023415935.1 Cyanobacteria bacterium OH_CDB_20
CATACAAAGCACCGTATTTACTTCTTTTACTGCATTTAAATCTACCTGTCTGTAGTTTTCAAAAAGTTCTTCGTATCTTGCTTTTTGAAGTCTTAAATTCGCAATTTTTGTTCCGCCTTTAAAAATATCAAAGGTTGCGCCAGCTAATAAAATCGCAATAGAATTGTTCCAAGAGAAAAACGTACCGGGCGCAATTGTATTGAATGCCCAAAGCCCTGTTATATTAAAAGATGGCAAAAGCTCTTTTCTTGCAACTCTTACATCAATTTTTGCCTTATCAAGCTCTCTTTCTGCTTTTAAGACATCAGGTCTTGAAAAAATAACATCGCTTTTGATTTCATTTGGAATTTTAGAGATATATTCAAAATCTTCAAGTCTTCCTCGTTTTATATCATTTATATCATTAGGCGAAATACCTATCAAAACCGCAAAGTTATTTAGAACGATATTTTCCTGTTTAACAAGTGTTTCAAGTGTATTCTTTTGAGTTTCAAGATTTTGTTTTACTGAATTCAAATTATTTGTATCAATAACGCCTTGCCTAAACATCTTCTCAGACCTTAAAAGCTGCTCTTCTGCTATTTTTACAACGTATTTTTGAGAATTTATCAGATAATCGTATTGCAATATGTTTATGTAATTTGAAGCAACGTCTGATAAAAGAGATATATAAACGGCTTTTTGTTCTTGTCTTGCAGCTTCATAACTTTTGATTGTACTTTTTGTTTTATCTCTGTTTTTAAGGAAAAAATCAGGCTCATAACTTACAACAAAAGGTAAAACAAAAGCATTATTATCTACATCAAAGTTTAGATGATTCGGAAGATTTAAACCAAGATAATCAGTGCTTACTCTCAATGATGGCAACTCTTTGCCAAATGATATTTTAGTCTGTTGTCTATATTGCTCAACTTTATATTTAGTTTTCTTTAAATCATGGTTATTCTGAATAGCTTGCGAAATATAGCAGGAAAGATACGAATCATTAAATCTGTCAAAAAAATCAACATTCACATCGACATCTGCTGCAACAACAACTTGTCCAACAAATAAGAATAACAGAATTAAAAGTTTTTTTATCATAAATCTATTCCTGCGTTTTGAAAGATCATTTTTGTATAATTTTTTACGTTGTTTTTAATTAAATTGATGTCGTCTTCCTCAAATTTTCCCTGCCCATATGGGGTTATGAATTTAGAAATAATTCTAGGTGAATTTATTTGAGAAACAATAAAAAGAGTCTGATAAACAACCTCTCTTGAAGTCTCTTCGACATCAAGAATATCTGCCATAATTTTCCTCAAAAAAGGAATAACGGGTGGCATAAAAGCAGTCTTAGGGTTTTGCTGTTCCTTAACAAGAAACACCATCAACTTGCTCGACATTTGGCTATAAAGAAAATCAACTATCTTATCAAGAGCATTTAAAAAAACTTCTGCCTTTTGCGTTTTTGCCAAATGAACAAATTTTTCAGGTTCAAAAAATTCATTCATATAAAGAATTTGTTTTTCAAATAAATTTTTCAAAATAGAGTTATAAAGCCCCTCTTTTCCGCCAAAATGATATGAAATCATGCTTACACTTGTATTAGCCAGTCTGGATATATCACGGATAGACGTTCTGTCAAAACCTTTGTCAGCAAATAGCTCTATTGCCGAATTTATTATTTTATCTTTTTTATTAATATTATTATCAAGATTTTCCATAAAAACATTATCGAACGAACGTTCGATTTAGTCAAGAATTTTTTTATATCCGGTTCACAATCTACAAAAAACCATATAAAGACAAACTTTATATGGTTTTTGATTTATATAGATAGAAATTAATTAATCTTTATTGGTGTATGGAATATCCATCCAATCGTTTTCTCCGACTTGTTCGCCATTGAGAATAAGGCTTCCACCTCCTGTATTATCTTCCATTTTCATATAAATGACTTTGAATTTCTTAACTTCAGCTAATGAAACCCCAACCGGATCAAGGTACGCCGGAATTCTTGCTGTAATCATTTGTTCAATATTCTTGCCATGATATGCAGGATTATGAGAAATGTCTTTGTTTATCTTGTCTATCAATTTTCCTGTTAGGAGCGCGGATTTTGCTTTTGAATTTATTTTTATCGCACAAAGCCTTGCAATATCGTCTACAAACTTACCGACTGAGTATTTAGAGGCTTTATTAAACTCTTCTTGAGTTATCGCACTGCCATCTTTTTTGATTACCAAATATGCATTTCCATCTTTTGTTTCTTTATGTTCAAATAAACCTGTATCCATTAATTTATGATATTCTTCAGAATTATCTTCCATCCAAACTGGATATTGCGTTGCAATTTTGGCATTACCTGTTTTTACAAGTTTTTCTTTATCTAATTCTGACAATCTGAGAGATTTTGCAAAGTTACCTATCAATGCAGGAACTGAAGCTCCATCTGCTTCAAATGTCTTTCCTTTTGCTTTAGAGACAACATGCCCGCTTTCTTCTGCGATAATACGAATTCTGCCTCTATCAACCTCAAACATGCCAACACCTAGTCCACCACCTGGCATAACTATGAGGTTTTTAGAACCCTTAGTAAGTAAGTCTCCATATTTATCTTCGTTTTGAAGTACTTCATTCAAAACACCGGCAACCGCGCCATACATATCGTTAGCAACTACAAGTTTAAAATGATCAGATACTTTAACTCCCCTTGCAGTGAGCATTCCCTGAATGTGATTAAAATCTATATCACGAAGCTGTGCTTTTGTGCTTGAGTCCCTTAAATTACTTATGATTTTAACCTTATTATTTTGAGATTGGGCAGGCACAAATATTGCAACATTATCTAGGAATCTATCATCTTCAGGAAGATTGTAGATATTTTGCCTTACGATTGTAGCGATATTATCTGCAATTCCACCCAAGAAACCTTGAGCTCCATTAATACCATTGGGACAAACAACTCCATCTTTTATAACAAAGGTCTTTGATTTATCTCGTGATTCCAATCTCCTTTTTATACTTGCCTCAGGAATACTAGCACCACAGTCCCCATAAACATTAAAACCAAAATTGACGTTATGTTTAGGGTAATTACTACCAATAGAACAAACTCTCATAAATCTCTCTTTCTTCTTAATGAATTGCTTATACAAAAGTCAAAAAGCCTTTTCTTTGCTAGTTTGGAAGTTGGTTTTTACACAAATTAACAATAAGATTTATGGTTTTTTATGGTAGGCTTTAACCATTTCTATGTTTACATCTACAATCTTTTTATTTATACCTGTCTTCTCAGTAGTGTATTTTTTAATATCTTCTTCTTTTGTAATTATCGCACCAGGTACAATCGCAATGTTATCAGGAATAGTAACCTTAGCAATATAAGAATGAGCTCCTATTTCAACGTTATGGCCGATTACAGCAGCATCTATTGTTGATTTAAAGCCAACAAATGTGTTATCACCAATATAAGAAGGTCCGTGAACCAATACTCCATGAGAGATTGATACATTTTTTGCTATGTAAATAGAATAATACTCGCCTTCTACATACATCAAGTTTTCGGTAAATATTCCATCGCCTTTGTTTGAAGCATACCCGTGAAGCACACAAAAATCTTGAATATTTGAACCTTTACCTATATAAAAAGGTGTGCCCTCATCAGCTCTTAAAACAGCATTAACGATGTGAACATCCTCTTTTATGATTACATCACCCGTGATTCTTGAGTGCCTTACTGTCGCGCTCTCATCAATTTGAGGCTCTTTTATCTCTTTGGGAAGATACTTGATGTCTTCGATAATTTTATTTTCTTCGATATGATTCATAATTACTTTCTCCTATACATGCCATAGATTAAACAATTCGTTAAAAGATGTTAGTGTCTGAGGATCTGCTTCTGACGACATATAAAACTCAATAGCACTTTCGATGACCTTTGCAACATTTGCATCTTTGACGTGATAATAAACGTGTTTGCCTTCTCGTCTTTCAACCACAAGATTGTTGAGCTTCATCAGCTTTAAGTGCTGAGATACTCTTGACTGGCTAATATGTAACTTTTCAACAATAGAATGCACGTCGAGTTCTTGTTGTATCAACAGACCAAGAATTTTGACCCTATCTGGGTTTGATAAAAGCCCGAAAAAATCAGAAATAGATTTAAATATACTATTAAATTCTGCTCTATTCATTAAAAAACCTATCACAATTTACATGCTTACATATTATCATATTATAATATCATAATATGATACCGCAGTCATTATTCTTTCAAAAAAAAACTGCGGCCTCATTTTGAATAATAAAGCCGCAATTTTCAAATTAAAATCATATTATATTTGTTATTTGCTTGAAATACGAGAACTTCCACCTGCAGTTGAAAGCATATTCAAGTACAGGATTTTATTGGCTGTTGCTTTATCCAAGTTTATGAACTTAACACCAATTTTGCCATCAACAGCGCGCATTACTTGTCCTTCGGTTTTTATGTTTACATTACCAATTTTGATATCTAGAGGAATTACATCCCCAACTTTTGCATTGGTTGTATTTTCAAGCTCCATGCCTGTTTTAGAAATATTGAATACCTGTGCACTTGAATCTTTAGCACTTACAGATATTTGCTGAGAGTCAAAACGTATTGATTCTCTTTTTGTATGACTGTCTGTTGCTTTATCAATATCCTTAAACTCAGGAGTGGTTGTCTTTTCCTGTATCTTGTCGTCTTTATATGTTTGTCTATAGAAACTATTTTCGTTTCTTGGTAAGTTTGTCACTTCGTATGGATTGTAGTGAACAGGTGGAGCCATTGTTTGCATTACAATTAGATCACCCATTTCTAATCCGAACGAACCCGTAAGAGCTGTATAAAGTTGAAGGGTTACATAAGTATCAAGAATCAACAACCTTCTGTAATCATTGTCAACTATTGTTTTCCAACGGTAATCTTCTCGACCGTCGTGAGGTACTACACTTCTATTTCCATTTCTGAATTCTGCGTAATTTGTAATAATTGCATCTTTTATATCAAAGTTCAAGTCGTTAGAATTGATATATGAATTATTAGCATATAGATGTTGAAGTGCTAAACCACGATTTTCAAGCGAAGCATCATCTTGATTATATGACAATGTTGCATCCTTCATTTTGTAATCCGTTCCCGGTATATATAGTGGGTTTGTGAATACAATAAGAGTAGTTATAATAGGTTGCTCATAATATGTTCTTGTTAGAGAGCTTCCCGTATATTGTTCAACCAGTGAAGGATAAACTCCTCTTAGGTCAAAATTCAACATACCTCCATTTCCGTATGAATGGAAACCAGTTGCTTCAAGATCTTTTGTTGCTGTTGTATCAAGCGGATTGTTTGAATATAATCTTTCAGCTTTTTCTTCAGTAGTATAATTGAAGCTCGGTCTTGAAACAGTAGAAATATATGAACCAGGAGCATCATAAGCATGAGCAATAAAGTTATCGGATCTTATTATTACATCTGATTGAGTAGAGCTTCCAATACCTTTTACAAAAGCATTAAAGATATTTAAAGTACTGTTTGGATTATCTCCACCATTTGCATCGAGCACTTCAATTCTAACTGTTTCAGGAACTGCTCTTCCGGTTGCGCCTTGGAGCGTAATTCTATCGTGAGGATATAACATATCGTCAAGGTCATTTCCAATAGTATCAATCAGGCCAAGATTATAGATAGTAAGGTTCTTACCTTTATCTGTTATATGAAGATTTTTTCCTGCTGTAATTGTTCTAATTGTAGTATTATCACCATTGAGTACTAATTTCATTGAACCATTTTTAGAAATTGCCTGCCAAATATTTGAACCTAGAGTTCCTGTATTATTTATATTTACATCATTTTCAGCTTCAAAACTTAACCAGCTGTTAACTCCGATATCTGTTTGTTCATAGTTAAATGCATTTCCTGCTTCACCTAGTCTATCACTTGTAATAATAGATATATTTTTACCTTTAACATTTGGTTGTGTTTTGTCAGTATTGGCATTTAGGATTGAATAGCCCTTGTAGTATGCTGTATCTACCGGCGCAGGATTTACATCTACCTGTTTCCAATCAGCTGCAGTGAGCATAATATTTCCATCTGCTGTGATTGAATTTACTTTCATATCAGAATCTTTGCTTCTTATATTAATCAATCTTTCTGTTGATAGTGAGTCATTTGTAGCGCTAGCTGTGATTGTACCTCCCACATTAACATTTACAGATTCAGTATAGTCTCTTGTTGAAGCGTTAACACTAAATCCAGGTTTTGCATTTGCTGTATAACCAATATCGCCATCTTCAACATCAATAGTTAAATTTCTAGCAGATTTCAATAATGTCTTATAAGCACTATCAAGGCTAGCAAGATTTTGAGATGCATTTTGAGTAGTTGTATCAGGGTCAACTATGCCGTTTAACAAGTTTCCTGTATCTATTGTAATTGTTATGTTTCCATTTTGAGCATTTACATAATTGTCATTAGTGGAAGCATATTCACCTATTGTTATATCTGAGTTATCCGCTATCAAACTAATATCATTATTAATTGCCTGTATTATACCTTGAACTATAATACCCAAAGCACCTTTATTTTGAACAATAATATTTCCGGTTGTATTACTAATAAGTCCCGTCGTTGTCAGATTTATTCCTGAAGTAGATGTTGTATTTGTATTATTGACATTAACAAGTCCGTTAGCATTAATTACCCTGCCTGATATATCAATACCGCTATCACCTGCGTTTGTTATTACGGTGTTACCTGAAACATTATTATTTGTTGCACCTGCAATTTTAATTGCGCCTGTACCTGAATTATCAAGAGTAAGAGTTCCTGTTGAATTTGAAACCAAACCTGTTGAAGCAATACTCAAGTCTCCTGCAGTATTAGTAAGTGTAGTAGAGCCTTTAGCATTTGTCACATTACCTGAAACAAGTATCCCGTCAGAACCACCTGTATTAGTTATTGCAAGTGCGCGAGCTGTACCACTAGGAGTTAGATTTTGAACATCTCCTTGAATTTCAATACCTTCTCCTGTATTTTTTAGTGAAATATCACCATTTGTATTTTTAACAAGGCCTATTACGCCTGAATTCTTTTCAACTAATAGCTTTCCACCTTTGTTATCAATTGTAAGGGCACCGCCTGTATTTTCAACTTTACCCGTTGATGCAATTTTGATACCTGAAGTTGTTTCAGTCGAATTGTTATTTATATCAGTTGTTCCATTTGCATTAGTTACTGTTCCTGATATTTCAACTCCATTTGCTCCCGAATTTGTTATGGTTGTGTTCCCTGAAACATTATTTGTTAAAGTTCCAGCAATTTGAACTTTTGAGCCGGAATTAGTAACTGTTATATTTCCTGTTGAATTAGTTACAGTTCCAGTTGAAGCAAGATTCAACAAACCTGAGGTATTGGTAATATTTGTTGCTCCTGTATTTGTAGCAGAACCTCCAATTTGAGCGCCACCTGCTCCGTTATTTGTAATAGCAAAAGTCCCAACATTAGTGAGTGTTGATCCCGCTACTGTTTCAAGTTTGCCAGTACCGCTATTTGTTAAAGTTAATGCGCCATTTTGGTTTTGAACTTTACCTGTAGCCCCTATTGTCAAATCACCTGCTGTATTGTTTGCAATGGTAGTATTACCTTTTCTGTTTTTAATAAAACCTAAAACATTTGTTCCATTTGTTGAAGTTGAAGTATAAGTACCTGTAACATCAACTGTTGGCTGCTGCGCTGCAGAAACTATTCTATTTGGAATTGATACTGCTTTAGCAGTTATTGTAACAGTACCTAATCCTGTATCACCTACACCGTTATTACCTGAAGATAACAACTCTTTTAATTCAACTTCTGCGTCATTTGAAGTAATTGTTGTAGATGCTGAAGTTGAAGCAAGTTTAGTACCCGAAACACCTGATATAGTGCCTGCTTCATAATTATTAGTTAAATTATGAACAATAACTTTATGATTTGTGTTATTTGTAATACTTACTGTTCCATATCCGTCAGAATATGTGTAAGTACCTGAACCATTTTTAGTTGTAGCATTTACCGTGATTGAACCTGATGTTGCATCAGTGTTATAAATATGAATATTGCCATCTGTATCTCTTATCGCCTTAATGTTATTTGAACTATTCAAATATGTTGATTTAAGAGTTTTGGACATATTGTTAACGTCGTTGCTATCAAGAGTTAATGAATTGTACAAAGTATCATCGATAACAATATTTCTATCAGCATTACCTGCTTTTATCACACCGTTATTTGTTAAAGTTTTAGCTTTAATAGAAATATCCTGACCTGCAATGATGTGTCCATCTGAGCGCAAGCTAACATTACCAGCTGCTTTATTAAATTCTATATTGCCTTGAGAAGCTATTATATTTCTTTCTACAGTATCAACAACATCATTAAATACTATGTTGCCGCTGTCATTAAATACATCTAGGTACTTATCAGCTACAGTATTTCTAATATAACCGTTTAAAGTTATATCTGCAGTAGATGAAATCAAGTCTAAAGGATTATTATGGTCGAAATATGTGCTTATATGGATATTACCATCACCTGTTGTGTCATAGACTCTTTGTACATTGTGAGACGCCCCACCCCAAGCAACTTTACCAGGATTATTATAAGCTGTACCGTTTATTGTAAGCCCTGTACCTGAAGTATCAAATATAATATTGTTAAATACAAGATTATAATTTGAATAATTATCTATTGTTAGACCTCTGTCATAAGTTTTAAACTCACCGCTTCCAGCTAAAGATTGCAAACCAGTTATCTGTATTTTTGCAGGCTCCATAGTTATGTTTTTAAACACATAAGTAGGATCTGAAACTGTAACAGCAGGCAATGGATTTAGAGTTAAATTAGAAATTTCAGCTGCCAAACTGCTTTTATTTGCATTGTAAGTTACTCTTGAAGAATCAATATCGCTGTTTAGGGTATCTAGGTCTGTAATAAAGCCGTTATATGAAGATATTGAACTGTTTATATTAGTAAAAGTATCTGTTTTTTCAGTATCATCTGTAAATATGTATTTACCATTGTATGTAGACAAAGATATATCAGAAGTTGCAACTTGTTGATCTGCAAGTATTTTAGCCTTTTCACCAGACCATGCATTTCTTATAGCACTTATCTGGGTAGAATTTAGACCTCTTGCCATTGTTTGAGTAGAACTTGAAGTCGAATCAACACTTCCGTCTGTCTTGTAATTAGTTGTTGTGACTGTATAAGTTGCGTTGTAATTATATGCAGCTAAAACCGTATCTATTGTTGTAGCATCATCAGAATCTGTATCAGCTGCTAATATTTGATTCCATAAAGTTGTAAAGGTTGATGAGTCAATATGTGTATTGTTTGAATATTCGGTTTTAGACTTTAATCCACCACCGTCACCTGAGCCATAGTATTCAGAAGAACCCACATATGCATGTGTTGCGTCAGCATTATAAGCATAATTGTCTATAACATCTGCCATTGCAGCATTTACTTCTGCAACTGTCATTGTCCCACTTGCATTTAATGCGTTTAATGCAGCTTGGTATTGATTTCTTAATAGCGTAAACTCAGCAATCGCCTCATCGTTTTTAGTTTCATCAGCATCTAGCTCAGCAAGTTTAGCATTAATTGCTTCAATATTTGCATTGATATCATCTTTTGCCTGCTGAGTAGCCTCTTCACTTGTTAGCCCTGTAGAACTTGTCTTTGTATAATCAGCAGATGTAAAACCTGAAGATTCAGCTTCATTAACAGATCCATCAGGATTTATGTATAATTTTCTTTGACCTGCTCTACCTGCTTCAATCGTACCATTATTGACAAGTTTATTTAAACTTGTACTTGTTACATTTGACCAAGAACCTGATTTTGTTATCGGAATACCAAATAACAACCTGCTCACTTTTTTGTATGCAATTTTTGAGTTAAGGGTATTATTTCCGTTTTTATAATTCAAGAATACATTTTTCAAAGAAGAAACAAGTCCACCCGAATTTACTGTCATTGTATTTTTATTGTTAAAGACGATTCCGCCTGAATAATCAGCAGACGCAACAGCAGCTTCAGCATAAGCATATGCGTACTGTGTAAGTCTATTTACTGAATTTGCCATAAAATTGACATTAATATTTTCGCCAGCATTAAAGCTGCTTCCTGTTCCTACAGTGAAATCATTATAAATATTTGCAGTAAGTCTTGATTCAGCACCAGGCTGACCTGCAAAATGGTGTGCTTCTACTTTTGCCTGCGATGACAGTGTATTGTTCGAATCCATAGCAATATTTGCATTAACTGCAGCAGTCACGGCTGTTCCAGTACCTGTGATATTAATATCACTGTCATTATTGACTGTTAAGTAAGAGTTAGCTTCGTTGTAGCAACCAGCACCTGATGAATCACTCATAACATACTGCGCAAATGTCGCGTTTGCAATTGTACTTAAAATAAGATTTCTTGATGCTGTTAGCTTTGAACCACCTTTAATATCAATTAAGTTTGATTGAGAAACTGAATTTGACAGATTAGCACCGCTTGATGTAATGAAACCTGACGAATCATCATCATAATACATTGCAGTTCCTGCAACGTTTCCAATTGTGGTTTTTGAAGTCATTGAAATGTCACGTGCATTAATAACTGAATTATCAATTTCAATTTTAGAATTTGAAGTAACATTGTTATTTAATGAACCACCTTTAATAACAATAAAGCCTGAAGAAGAACTATCTTTTGTCATAGCAAGCTGATTATTATTTTCAACGCTTGCCTTTACATCACCTGTTGAAGTAATGTTTGCATTTACAAATTTAACTGTATTATTTGTATTTAAAGTATTTGTTGTTGAACCTCGAGCAAGAGCTGCAAGAGCTGCAGAATGATCACTCATATATGATTGAGTTGTATTTGTTGCAACAGAATTTATATCAATTGTATTTGCAAAACCGCTTGTATTAGATGTTGCATTGTAATTGATTGTTGAATCGCCAAGTGTTTTTGAACGCATTGACATCAAGTTTATTGAAACTAGGCCGTAGCTGTCAGATTTTGCAGTAGAATATGAATTTCTATATACAGCAGAATCAATATCCATAATGCCTGCATTGATTATGCCACCTAAAGTAATTGTTGTATCTGTATCAATATCAGCTATGATTTGATTTGCAGCAACAGAACCTATAGATAAAGAAGCACTTAGCATCTTACTTGTTGCATTTGCAGTATCATTTAATACAATATTAAGAGCATTTTGAACCGCAAGATTTCCTCCAAGTTCAATATTTGATGTACCGTTAATTACAGAATTTAGTTGCAAAGCTCCAAATGTAACACCGCCCAAAGTAGCTGAAGAAGAACCTGTTCTTGCAGTTCTTGTCAGTTTTGACGCTACATTCAACTCTTTTGTTTTCAGTGTTTTAGCATTAACTTTAGCATTTGAATCGGATGACACTGTTGCATTTTGATATGTCGCATTAGCACTTGCAAGTCCAGCTGAAGCTGATAGCGAAGTGATTTCTGTTGTCAACGTTCCTGCTGTAGTATTGTCAGTATTAACACCAGATAGAACGCTTATCTTATTAGAATAACCACCTGTTGAAGAAGCAACGTTCAAATCAGAATTATCGATTTTTGCATTAAAATCGGCATCAATAGTTGCACCTTGAGCGCTAACCGAGCCAGAATAGAATGCTAAAGTTCCAGCATACATTTTACTCTTAGCTGAAATTCCTTTGTTATATGCAATAACATTCATTTCATCATCAACTTTTATGTCGCCTGTAGCATCTACTATTGCATCAACAACTGCTGATGATTTAGTCCTGTTAACAACAGCGCCTACTGAAATACCAGAAACTTGAAGAGCAAAAAGCTCAGATTCAAGATAGCTTGAAAGTGATGATGTAACATCTAAATCGCTTGCGGTGATATCAACATCACCAGTGATGTTAGCTTTTGTATTATTATTTGTTTCAGCTATTGCAACATTTATAGCAATAGTTGCAAGTCCAGCAGTTCCTGAAACTGCCTTTGTCACAATATTATCAATAGAATTTGATATCACGCTTATTTTAGAAGATGAATAAATAGTAGCATCAGCAATTTCAGCCTCAGTTATTGCAGAGTTTTTAAAGTAGGAAGCATTACCTGCTATACCAACTGCTGCAACAGTAGCTGCAATAGAATTAGTATTTGCTTTGACTGTATTATCAGCTTTTACTTGAATATTACCGTTATTAGCGTTTACATTTCCGCCAGAAATTCCAGCTGAAGTGTTATATTTCATATCAGTTACAAGGACGCTTGCGCCTGCAGCATATACGCCTGCGGCGATGTTTGCGTTAGTTATTTTTGCTGTATCTGAACTGTATCCTTTAAGTGTATTTGTAGCATTGACTTCAATGCCATTTGCACCTGTTGCAGTAACATTTGCATTAATATTTGCAACAGTACCTTCTTTGGCAGTACTTGTTCCTTTTGCAAGAGTAACATCTGAAACAGATTTTGTTGAACCGTCTTTTTCGTAAGAAACATCCATTACATTATCCGCAGATGTCTTTGCAGAAGTAAGTGAATCGGATGTTTTTAAGTCTGAGTTTTTATCTGAAGAATCAAACTTATCACCTATTGAAGTAACTGCAACTGTTCCAGCCAAGCCTAATCCACCTATTGCAGCAGATGCTGTTGCAATATCAAGACCTAAAGTAGAAGTCGAAGTAACATCAACTTCACTACCTGTAATGGTTCCGGTTGTACTTAAAATTTCTGATTTTAATGAATTATTTATAATATTTACATCAGCAGTAACTCCCGCTGCAATTCCGCCAGAGCCAGCCATTAAACCAACTACATTATAAAGATTTAAAGTATTAGTTGCATTAACATCTATTTTACCTGTACTTGAAACATCTTCAGCGCCGCTATTAATATAAGAATGGATTTCGCTCTCAAAAACATTTACAAGAGCATTTGCAGAAACTGCTGCTGTTCCTGAAGCTGAGATTCCAATATTAGTATTATTAACATCTTGAATTCCCGTTGCTTTTACGGTAATTGAGGATGCATTTGTTATTGCTGTATCTTGAATATATGAATTTAATTTATTTGTGAAGACATGAACTATTGTGTTCAAAGCAGTTGAATCACCAATTCCCGTTGCATTTGCAGAAGCTGTTGTGTCAACAATTGTTGTATCTTGTTTTGCTTCAACGTTAACAGAGCCGCCTGTTATATCAGAATTTGCAATATAAGCATTAATATTATTATTTATCACGCTGACAATACCATTTACAATAACAGATGCACCAACTCCTGTTACTCCGCCTGAAACAATAACTCCTGCCATATCGACTATGGATTCTGCTGTTATACTTGTAGATTGCGCGTTTGTTATAGTTGAATTACTAATATACGCATCAAGATCATTATCAAATACATTTGTAGCTACATAACCTGAAACATCCGCGCCAATACCTGAACCTGTCATACCAATCATAATTGACGAAGTATCAATATCATTTTTTGCATAAAGAGTTATTGCGGATTTATCAATGCTGCTTCCTGAAATTGAAGCTCTTGTATTACCAATGAATACATTTACAATAGGTACAACAGTAACTGCGCCACCTATTCCAACGCCTCCGCCTGCAACGATAATGTCATTAAGATTAACGTTGCCTGTTGCTCTAACTTCAACGTCTGCTTGGTCTGTGAGGCTTGAGTTTGTTATTTCAGCAACTACATCATTGACAATAGTATTTGTATTATTTACTGCAGTGACAGCCGCACCAACTCCGGCACCTGTAGCTGAGAATATAATTGTATTTAAATTGAACGTATCATCTGAGGTTAAAGTAACATCTCCCATAGAAACATTTGAGTTATCCAGAATGGCTGATGTTGAACCAGCATAAACATTTACAACACCAGTTGCTGCAATAGAAGCGTACGCAGAACCTGCAACACCCATAACTGCATCATATGTTGTCATTAGAGAATCAGCATCTACTGTAAGTCCGTTTTTAGTTGAGATTGCAGAATCTTTGACATAAGCATTAACATCAGTTACAACAACATTTGCGACAACTGAACCTGTAATTGCAGCTGCTCCTGAGGCTGCAATATTAAGAACTGCGACCAAAGGTATCAAGTCTGAAGCTGTTAAATCACCTGTTGAAAGTTTGGTGTTAGCAGATAAGCCTTTAACACCTGTTGTCTGGTCTTTATGCTTTTCATTGAAACCATTAAATGCCGTTACTTTCGTTGAACCATTATTTGAAGTAACTGTTGTCTCTTCAATTCCAGAGTTAACTTCAGTTGCCATTGTATTTGAAATTACAACACCGCTGACAGAAGCTGAACCAGAGCCAGCTACCATAGCTACATTTGCCTGAAAATCTTCATTTGACTTTGCATCAACCGTAATATTTCCATCAGCTTTAACACTGCCAGATTTAGTATTATTCTCGTCTTGACCGATTTTTGAATTTACTTTATTTGCAAGAACGTTTGCATAAACAATCCCGCCGATTGCAGCAGTTCCAGAACCTGAAACAGCAAGATTTAATGATTCAATGTCTGCTGAATCTTCTGAATTAACTGCAATAGTTGAGTTTGAATCTATCTCAACACCTTTTCCTATATAAGCGTTTGTTGAGTTAACAATTATATTTGCATTCAAAGATCCGTTTACAGAAGCAGTACCTGAGCCACCAACAATAAACATTATTGAACGGTAAACTTGTTCTGAAGTCGCTTCGACTGTTATAGCTCCTACCTTAGAAACTGAACCGATTTTAGCCCCGTTTTTAATACCCGCATTAACAATTGCTGTATTTACATTAACAAAAACAGAACCTCCTATTGCAGCTGTTCCTCCAGCTGATACATTACCTGCTATCAGGGCTGCAACAGTGTTATTGTCAGCTAAAACATCTATTTTTCCTGCATTTTTTATATCAACATTTGAACCGATGTAAGAATCAACACTATTTACTACTGTTTTAGAGATTAGTGAACCGCTAACGCCCGCAGTATTTCCACCTGCAACATCAAAGGTTATATCCCAATTATAAAAATCCGTATCAGAAGAAACATTGTATGTTCCATCAGTAATCTTTGAAGTTAGCGCGCTGGCTGTTATTGAACCAGGTGTTTCTTCTCCGAATATGTTAGCAGCAGATGCAATAACTTTAATGTCTCCGCCATTTGTTACCTCGGTATTATCAATATGTGCATCAATATCTTTAATATAAACATCAGCAATAATTGAACCGCCAACTGCAGCTGTTCCACCAGTAGCTGCCAGTGTTGCTCCTCTGCTTCTTGATTTAGTATCATCTGTTGCAGAAACTTCAATTCCGCCTGCTGAGATTTTTGAATTGCTTCCGCTAGTAGTTTTATCTATTGAAGCTGTTGTTTGGTTGCTCACGACATTTACTGCAACGTTTGCAGCAACTGCAGCAGAACCGCTTGAGGTTATTGAAACTGAAGCAGGAACTATATCAATATCTTCATCTGTATCAGCTTTTACCGTTAATTTGCCATCTGAAGTAATTTCTGAACTTTCAACTTTCGCTGTATTTGTTGTTACCAATGTATTTGACAATACATTACCACCAGCAACCACTCCTGAGCCGAAAGAAACAGAACCCGTACCTGTGATACCTTCTATTGTAGTATCATATATTGAATTTACAGAAACAGTATCAGCATTATCTTTAATATTTGAATTTATTATTCCTGAAGCAACATCACTTACTAAAACATTAACAATTGCATTAGGGTTTATAGCTGTTCCGCCTGAAGTTTGTATCCCCATATTTATCGCAAGGAATCTCAATAATTCTTTATCATTAGAATCAACCGAAACCTTATTTGATTCGGTAATCTCAGTATTTTCAATTGTCGAACTTATAGTATTATTAACAACGCTTACAATAGCGCTGAGCCCGACTCCAACACCATTTGAAGCCGCTGAAAAATTCAAAGCCCCTGCTAGATTTGCATTACTGATTGAATCATAGGCAAGTACAGATACATCATGAGCAGAAGAAATTGTAGAATTTTTAATAGCAGCTGTCACATCATTTAAGAAAACATCTGTTCCTATTGCACCAGCAAATGAATATGAAGCATTTCCACCTGTTATAACAGAACCTGCAACTTCGACCGAAATAAGTTTTTCCGTAGGGTTTGTTGTATCCTCATTTGCTTTTACATTTATATCATTTGAATTATTTATTGTTGCGCCATCAACTGTTGCAGAAGTTGTCTTATCAAGAACATTTATATTAGCTGCTAAACCTGCGCCAATTGCAGTTGTTCCTGAAGTAGGAACGTTAACGCCTAATCCGCCTGCACCTTTATATAATTTGGTAGTATTATTTGCTATTACATTTATATCTATGTCATTTTGATTGTTAGTATCTGTTATTGTTGATTTATCTGCAATTTCTGATTTAACAGTGTTTTCAGACACTCCAATATTGAAAGAACCACCAACTGAAACTGTTGTCGTAGTATCACTTTCGCTATTTTTTGCAACACCAACTCCTATTGCAACATCAACATTTTCAATGCTGTCTTCAGCTTTTACATTAAGAATATTAGCATTTGCACCTGTAAACTCAACAGATAATTTATTACTAGAACTTGCAGTTGTTGAATCTCCAAGTAATGCCTGAGTTGCACCTTCATTTAAGTAAAGATTTAGAGCAGCACCTGCCCCAACAGTACCAGCTTTTGCAACACCGCCTGAAACATCAATATAATTTGACTTTTGATTTGCTGTTACATTAAGGTCTTTACCGACTTTTATTGTTGCGTTTCCGACTTTTGAAGAGACACTTGTTTTATTCAGTTGTGTATTTACAGAACCAGCTGCTGCAGCTGAAACATTATTGTTTGCGGTTTTAACATCATCAGTTTGTGGAGTTTCACCCATTGAACCCTGATATTTTACAGCATTTCCGTTGCTGTCTTTTAACACCTGACCTGTTTGCTGATTGTAGTATTGTTTATTGTTATCCGTAACATATTCTTTACCGTCAACAGTTATTTTAGGTCTTCCGTGTTGATCTAGATTTTGTGTGCTTGGTGTAGCAGCTGATGCTGTTTTTGTTTTTGCAGTATCTGTCTTGCTACCGAGTTTTTGTAATATCGGTTGAATTTTATCTAACCAACCGCCAAAATTATTAGCTTTTTGGTTTTTATCAGCATTTTGCGTTTGATCAGCGCCGTTTGCCTTATCTTGTTTTTCTTTTTTAACACTTACACCGCCAGCAAATGCAGCTGCAACTGCAACATTTATCCCTTGGTTTAATGTATTTGATTGAACAGTAAGATTATTTGAAGCAGTTACTTCAGCGCCATCTTTGATTAAAGCAGAAACTGACCTGTCGAGTTGGTTAACGATAACAGTTGCACCAACTGCAACGCCTGAAGATGATTTTCCTTCGCCTGATTTAATTTTCTTACTTTGTTGAGCTAAAGCGCCACCTATATTAATTGTTGAAACTTTATCATTTATTGCTGAAGGAGAATCAACATCAATTTTTCCTGTTGAAGGATTTAGTGTTTTAAATTCATATATAGGAGCAGTTGCCGAATCTGCATTGTAGGTGAGTTCTAAGGTATCAGCAAGTGTTTGCTCAGCAGCTGTTAAAGTTTGGCTAGCATTTACTTTTGCCAAAATTGCTGTCATAGTATCGTAAGCTGCCTGCTCGTCTGCTGATACTGTGTATTGAGCATCCCATAATGCTTTATCAACAGTATTCCATATTTGAAGCTGTTCTGCATTCATGCTAGAAACTTCAGTTGCTTTTGCAGCATTTGCTTCCATTTTTGTTTTAGCTCTTAAATAAGCCTGAACAGTTAAATCATCAGGTTCATCAAGCTGACTAAACGCATCGAAAGCTCTTTTAGAGTGCGCAACTTTAGCGCCAGATCCTGCGGAAACTGTTATATTTCTAGCTTCAACACTAGAATCGCCTATAGAAGCAATGGTTTCACCCAATATTTCCTGAACAAGAATACTTCCTACAACAGCCGCTTTTTCAGCAGAGCCGCCTGTTACAACAATATTTACAAAGAACTGCTGACTTCCCGAATAAAGCCCTATATCTTCAGTCGCTTTTACAACAGCGTTGTCGTCTATTGTTGCTCTTGCATTGTTAGTGGTTTTTGTAACCAATACAGAACCGCCAAGCCCAGCGTCAGAGCCAGAAGTTCCTGTAGGATTGAATAATGATTTTATAACACCTGCTGCATTGTTATATATCATGTCATTTGCAGCGTTAATAGTTATATTTTTAGCAGTAACGTCAGCGTAATTACCAATTGTCGCATTTGTATTATTAACAACATTAGTATAAATAATTGAACCCGCAAGCGAAACTCCACCAGAAGATGCTGCACTGCTTTGCGCGTAGTTATTTAAAAAACCTTCTAAACCAAGCGTTTTAGTAAGTCCTGCTTGTTTTATTCCAACTTTAATAGGTTTAACGTTAGCTATAACATTGCCTGCCGCATCAGTAATTCCTGATAAAGAAGACAAATCCCAAGCACCTTGATCCGCACCATCTGCAGACAAGCCATAATAAACTTCAGTTGCAGTATCTGCAAGATCAAAAGCAAGCTGGAGTGTTCTTTCGTTTAAAGGAAGTTCCGTTGTAGCATTAACATCTAAATTATTGTTAGCAACTACTTTTGCCCTCTCTGTTGTTGAGGTACCGTTTTCTATAGATGCGTTAGAATTTGTTGTTTGGTTGTTTACAATAATTGCAACGCCAGGAGAGAACGTTTCGCCTTTACCTGAATTTGCAGAAGCCTTATTTACAGTAAGATTAACGCTATTAGCGTTTACTGCAACATTATCTGCGTGAATATCAGCATTCTTCCCTATTGTTGCTGTTGCAGTTACTGTGCTTGTATTCATAAGCAAAGAACCGCTCGCATCAATATTATTAGGGTCTCCTTCAATAAAATCAGTTAATTGAGGATTTGATAAAAGAGTATATTTTTGTTTTAAACCTTTTGCAGCAGTTGTAACCTTGTTACTTGAAGAAGCAGGTTTGTCTTCTTTTAATTGTTTTGCAGAAGAAGCAACATTAGCTGTACTTACATAAAGGTTTTGAGCTGTAACATCAACATTTCCTTGACTAGAAGTATCAATAACAGTATCAATTTTAGCTTCTGTATTTACTGTGTCATATTTCATTAATGCGCCGGCACCAACTGAAGCCTTACCGACTCCTGCTATCGGGCTGTATGTTCCAATATTTTTCACAACGATATTTTCATTTGTGACATTTACAGCACTGACATCAACATTCTTAGCCTTAACTTCAGCGCCACTGTTGACAAGGGCTTTTGTTGTCGCTTTATTATTAAAATTTAGTATACTTAGTTGCATATTAGGAATAACATCAAGTTCTTTTAAAGCACCTGAATTATTCATCTTAACAACCGCACTGTTTTTAGAAAGCGCATTTATATTAAGGTCTTCACCTGCTGTTATTTTAGAACCGCTCAATACATTTACTTCAGACTGAGTCTCCATTCCGACAGCGTATAAAAGTTCATCAGGATCGCCATTTATTGAAGAATAATTTATTCCTGTAGCTCTAGGAGTTTTTATCTGAGTAGTAGCAACCGCTTTGGATGAGATATCTATATCTTTTAGTGCATTTAGAACAGCACCGTCTTTAATATTAACTATAGCTTTTGCTCTTGCCCCGACAAAGTTTGAATAAGCAGCAGTAAAAAACTGAACAAAATCAACATCATCTTCTAATATTAACTGGTCAAAGATAGACTCGATAGAATCTGCCGTTGCGCTGTATAATGCATCGCTCACCGCTGAGATTTCTATATTTTCAGCGCCAAGAGTTGCATTCTGAATATTAACAGTAGCTGCCGCATCTTCGATGTCCTGAATTGTTGCGCTTGCCACAAGTGTATTTTTTAGTCCGTCAGCATCTAAAGTAAATTTATTTTTACCATCAGTTGCAATCCCGCTTTTTGCCGTAATAACTATCTTTCCGTTATCTACGCCAAATTCGGCACCCTTTGAAATATTATTTTTTACTAATGTATTGAAAAGAAGCTCCGCTTGGGCGTTTGAAGAAACATAGTCCCCAGCATTATATTCAGTACCTGCAGCAGTGCTTACACCTGCAAATATACCGGTCGAATCTTTACTTGTAGATGAACTTCCTATAGTAATATTTTTTGCATGAAGATTAACATCTCCTCTTGCAAATATTTTTCCGTTTATTGTTATAGAACCTTGGGATGCGTCTTTAAGAGAAGTTAAATCCTCAATCATATTTAATTTAAAAGCATTATAAGCTGTAGATGTTGGAGTAAGAGCAGTTAAAGAACCAACGTTGATAACACCTGAAGCACCAACTACCATACCATTTGGCGATACAAATATAGCATGCCCGTTGTAAAAACTGCCGTCTTGCATCGAATTAACAAGCCCGTTAATATTTATTTGATTGTCAACAAGATTGACAAACCTTGCTACGTTGTTTGCACCATATTTAAATATAAGGTTTGCAATATCACCTTGCGTTAGATCAAAGTTTGTATATTGCCTAAACCCTGTTTGTCCTGACATTGAAGTAGGATTAACGTCATAAACATTACCGACACCGCTAACGCCTGTAATATCTGTCGCAAATGCCGGTATAAAAATCAATTGTTGCATCAGGAACATTAATGATAAAAAGGCTGCAAATTGTCTCTTCACAGTACTATACATTCTCTACACATCCAATCCGTATATTAAATTAAAAATTAAGTTATTTCCCCTATAAAATCTAATGATTTTACGCTGAAGTATCTGATTCTAGAATATCTAAAGAAAAGGAAATATACTCCATATTATTCTGAAATTGTTACACTTTTTGTTACATCTTGTAGTAAAAAATAAACAAAATTTTGAAATTTGTGATAGGGTAAAAATGTGGAAACGAGAAGATGAAGAAAATAAGCTACATACGTTCTATTTGTACGGCT
>JAEZIX010000078.1 GCA_023415935.1 Cyanobacteria bacterium OH_CDB_20
TATATAATAATGTATTATGCAATCATATTTTATCAGAGAAACTATTTATTTCAAATGATTACAGATTTTGTAAAGAGTTTATATTATGAGATTATGTCTTACTTTGTTCCCGAGCGTATAGAGTATGAGGTTTCAGGCTCGTGCAAAAAATGCGGAAAATGTTGCGAATATATGTATAGTTATGATACTTATACTGAAAAAGAATTTAAAATAATGCAGTTCATTTTCCCTAAATATAAAAGATTTTATATAAAGGGGAAAGATGAACTCGGGAATTTGATTTTTGCTTGCAAGTACATTACCAAAGAAGGGCTTTGTTCTGATTATAAAAACAGGCTCTCTATGTGCAAGAAGTATCCCGTGAAAAGGCTTAGAAAACCTCTAAAACTCCATGAAGGCTGCGGCTACTACATTGAAGAAAAAGACTTTAAGGATTATTTGTAATAATTGTTTCTCTAATATGGCTAAAAATTCAGTTTTGTAATAAAATTTGGATATGAAAAATAATATTAGGTTGTTATTAATTCAAAATAAAGCGATTCTCGGGGATAGAGAAGCTAACTTTAAAAGAATAAATGAGCTTTTAGAGCCCTTTGAGGATAAAAAATTTGATCTTATTGTTTTTCCTGAGCTTTGGAATGTCGGTTGGGCTTGCGAAAAGTTTACCGAAATGTCTGAAGATGAGGAAAATTCTGAAACAATAAACTTTTTAAAAACAATTGCTAAAAGATTTTCATCTAATGTTGTCGGAGGCTCTTTTGTAAGAAAAACTAATAATGGTGAGCTTAAAAATTCTTGCCCAATTTTGGATAGAGAAGGCAATATTATTGATATTTATGACAAAATGCACCTTTATTCTTACGCAGGAGCAACAGAAGGTAAATATATTACTCAAGGAAACAGGCTTGTTTTAGCTGATACTGATATCGGAAAATTAGGTATTACAATCTGTTATGACATAAGATTTCCTGAAGTGTACAGAAAATACGCCTTTGAAGGCGCGGATATTCTGATAAATGTCGCTGCATGGGGAAGACATAAGGAAAATCAATGGACTACCCTTCAAAAAGCTAGAGCCATTGAAAATCAGATTTTTATGCTTGCAGTTTGCCAGACAGGTATTATTGAAAAGGATATGTATAACCTTGGTCATTCAATGGTTATAGGTCCTTTAGGTGATGTTACCTCTATGCTAAAATACGAGGAAAAAGCTCTAGAAGCTGAAATTGATTTAGAAGAAGTAAGAAGCCTGAGAAAAGCTATTCCTACTTTAAATGATGTTCACGAAAAATATGAATTTTCGGAGGTTTAATGAAAAATTTATTTAAAATATTAGTACTAACTATTATGTTCTCTATATTTACAGTCCCTGCTTTTGCAAAGGTTGAATCCCTTGATGTAAAGTTAAATAGACTTATAAAATGTTCTGAACTTGATAAAACATCAACAATTGCAGTTTCTGTCAAAAGTATTAAAACTGGGAAATCAGTTTATGAATACAACCAAAATAAACTTTTGCATCCGGCTTCTACTTTGAAATTATTTACAGCGGCTTCTGCAATTGATTCTTTGGGCTATGATTATACTTTTAAGACTCAAGTATATGCTGATAAAAATAATAATTTATACATAAAACTTGGAGCTGATCCAAAACTTGTTTCAAAAGATTTGCACACTTTAATTAAATGTTTGAGAGAAACAAATCATAAATCCGTAAACAGAATATTCATCGACGATAGCATAATAGATACTCAAGAATGGGGTACAGGCTGGATGTGGGATGATAACACAAACGCTTATATGCCTAAATTTTCACCTTACAATCTTGATAATAATGTGTTTAACGTTAGCCTTAATATCACTGAATCTTCAGCTGTTGATGCAGTTTCAACTTCGGCTTATCCTGTCGCGGTTATAAATAAATTAAAAGTTTCAGATAAAGATAATTTTTCTATTTTAAGACAAGATTGGATTTCTCCTGATTTACTTATATTAGAAGGTACAGTTGCTTCTTGTAAGACTTTGCAAATACCAGTTAACAATATGAGAAGAGCTTTTATTGCTAAGTTAAATGCAGAGCTTGTTGCAAACAATATTAAAAATAACGAAACAGAATTTAGAAACGCACTTACACCAAAAGATGCAGAGTTTTTAGGTGAAGTTGTTCATCCTATTGATTCTGTTCTTTCTTCTGCTCTTAAAAACAGTGATAACAAGAATGCAGAAACAATATTTAAAGTTGCTGCTTCTAAAAAATACAATGCTACAGGAACATTTGAGCTTTCAAAGAAAATGTTTGATGAATTCTATAAATCAATAGATGTTGATACAAGTAAGATTGTTGTTGCAGATGGAAGCGGCGTATCAAGAAATAATCTTGTAACTGCTGATTTTATGTCATCAGCTTTATTACAGTTATATTTCTTGCCTGATTTTGGCAAATATAAAGAATATATTGCACAACCTGGTGAAGGTACTCTTTCAAACAGATTGCTTGATTTAAGAGGTTTTGTATGGCTTAAAACAGGCAGTATTTCAAATGTATCAGGGCTCACAGGCTATGTGAAAAACAAGAATAACGATGAATATACCGTTGCTATAATTATACAAAATTTTTCTAAACCTCAAAAAGATGTAAAAGAGTTCGAAAACAAAATAATAAACGAAATTTACAGTAATTAGATTGATACTTTTGGTAATGATTTTTCAATTTATTAATGTTAATAATTAACTAGTTATTACAAAGGAGGCTTTTTATGGCAGAACTTATGCAAATATACAAATGCAACATTTGTGGAAACATTGTTGAAATACTTCATGGAGGAGCAGGTGAGCTTGTTTGTTGCAACGCTCCAATGGAACTTTTACAAGAACAAACAGACGAGATGAAACAAGAAAAGCACAAACCGGTTATCTCTTACGAAGGTGAAACAAAGACTATAAGAGTTGGGTCAATCCCTCACCCAATGGAAGAAGAACATTACATAATGTTTATTGAAGCTATTTCGCCTGATAAAAAATATTTGAAGCGTAAATATCTAAAACCTCATGAAGCGCCTGAGATGGAGCTTAAATGTATACACAATGAAGTTACGGCTCGCGAGCTTTGTAACCTTCATGGACTTTGGGTTTCTGATTAAAAATATAATAAAAAAAGCTCTGAGAAATCAGAGCTTTTTTACTTTCTTTACTTTTAAAGCTGAGAATTATATCATTATTTTATGAAAACATTAGATGTCAGTTTAATAAAAGAAGCCGTTTATAATTTATGCGTGAATGCAAATGTATATTTGCCTCAAGACGTTTACCAAAAACTAAAAATGGCTTATAACAAGGCATCATCAAAAATTATGTGGGCAAATATCCTTGAGAATGCAAGAGTTGCAGCTGAAACAAAACGTCCTTTATGTCAGGATACAGGAAATGTAATTATTTTCATGTCTATCGGACAAGATGTCCATATTGAAGGCGGCGAATTGGCTGAAGCTGTTAATGAAGCAGTAGAAAAGGCATACAAAGAAAACTATTTCAGAAAATCAATAGTAAAAAATGCTATTTTTGATAGGGGAAATACGGGTTCTAATACCCCTTGTGTCTTGCATACGGAGATTGTTTCAGGGGATTCTGTCCAAATATCAGTTTTAATTAAGGGAGCAGGCTCAGAAAATAAATCAAAAGCTGAAATGCTACTTCCTACTTCATCTTTAGAGGAGATAAAAGAATTTGTTGCTGCCAAAGTTTTAGAATCAGGCATCAATTCTTGTCCGCCTTTATACATTGGTGTTGGGTTTGGTGGAACGTTAGATACAGCATCTCTTCTGGCAAAAAAAGCCCTGCTTGAGGGTGAAAAAACTCAAGAGATAAAAGATTTTGCATTAGATATTAAAAATATCATCAATCAAAAAGCGCCTGAAGAATTTGAAGGTAATTATGTTCTTGATTTAAATATTATAACTGTGCCAACTCACATAGCTTGTCTTCCGGTAGGGGTTTCAATTAACTGCCATTCGATGAGAAAAGCAAGTTGTGTAATTGAGAATTCAAACATCAAGTATATAAATATCTATCCAGAGTATGAAAAATTTGATATAGAAAATGTTTCAGGTATAAAAATCAATACTGCTCAAAAAGACGAAATCAGAAATTTAAAGCAAGGTCAAAACGTATTGCTCTCAGGTAAGATATATGTTGCAAGAGATGCAGCACACAAACGTTTGAAGCAAATGATTGATAAAAATGAAAGGCTTCCTTTTGAGATAAAGGATAGTATTATTTTCTACGCTGGTCCTTGCCCTCCAAAAGAAGGTGAAAAAATTGGACCAATAGGGCCAACAACAGCATCGAGAATGGATAAATTTGCAGTTGAATTTTATGATAAAGGCCTTCTTGCAACAATTGGCAAGGGTGAAAGAGGCAAAGATGTTCACTCTGCAATAATTAAAAATAATGCAGTTTATTTTACCCTGCAAGGCGGTATTGCAAGTTTAATTGCGTCAAAAGTCAAAAGCTCAAATATAATAGCTTTTGAAGATTTAGGTGCAGAAGCTATTTATGAACTTGAAGTTCAAGACTTACCATTAAAAGTTGAAATTTCAGGTTAATCTATTTAGCAGCGCCTTCAAGCATATAAGATTCTAAAGCATCAACTACAGTTTTCTTTAGCCTTCCTGACCTTACATGTTCTTGCATAATATACATTGCCTGAGTATGTTTATAGGCAGGTTTATATGCTCTTTCTTCGCGAAGCGCAGAATAAATATCAGCAGCCGCGATGACCTGAATAGCTATATCTTTATATTTGTCAGGAGAGTGGTGATATCTGATTATATCAAGCACATCATCATCCAGATTGCTTGTCTTTAATAGTTCATAGCCTAGCTCAGAATGCAAGTTTATTATGCTTCTTTCTTCTTCATCAAGACAGCTTTCTTTATCCAAAACTTCTGCTGGGATAAGAATTTTACCGAAATCATGGAATAATGCACCTGTTTCGATTGTTTTAATTTCTTCTTTTGAAAGTCCTAATTGTTTTGCAATTCCTGATGCGAATTCTTGAGTTTGAGAAAGATGGCCATTAACAATGTTTTTAATATTCTCAATGGTTGCTTTTGCTGGCAGACCGTTTGCTTCAAGTATTTCTGTTACTTTAGGATTTGCTCTCAACATATTTTTAACAGAATCATCTGTTAAATACATACCAAATAAGAAATTCGGTGCATAAGACGCTAAAAATCTATCTAATGAAAAAGTCAGTTTTCGCCCGCGAAGAAGTGATTTTCTTCTTTCTTTGCTCAAAACGTCCGATTCAATCGGATTAGTTTTATAATTAGATTTTTCTTCCGTAAAATTTAATTTGCTTGCTTTTACAGCAAATTTAAAAGTATTAACACTTGCTACCAATGTTATTTCCCTAAAAATATACTACTATACCTTCACTTACTTTTATAAAGTTTTTCTTTAATGTTTTATTTACTTTTTTCAAGAAAATATGAAAAAAATGTAACATAAAAAATCGCTTGTTTAACAAGCGATTCATGCATCCGTTTTATATGATTAGTTTATTTTTGTCTAATAAGTTTATTAATTTCCTGGATACCAGAATGGGTCATCTACATTTTCTTTACCATATGTTTGTCTCCAGCCGTCAAGCGGATCAGCAGGGCCTCTTGGAGGATTTCGTCTTACGTAATCTGTTGCACTAGAATATTCACCTTCAGGAGCATCAATTTCAGGATAAATATTATCTTCTACTCTATCGATAAATCTTCCATTTGCTTTTTTTTCTTTTAGTAAGTCTTCGGCAAGATTTTCATAGTCATTTGTTCTTGTTTCTAGGTCTCTTCTTTTGTCACCTGCAAGTTTTTGAAAAATTGACTTATATTTTACAGCCAAATGTTTTTTGTATTTTGCAACCTCATTTTCAATTAGTCTGTCTCTAGTTTTAGGGTCTTGTTCTACAAAACTCTTTACTTGAGCTACAAACCAGTTGCTATATACATCAGAAGGGTATTTTTGTGCGCCAAAAGATACATTTTTATTGTTAGGAATTTTTTGTGAACAGTTGCTTCTTGTCATCGGAATTGATTGTATTCTCATATTGGCAATTACCCCTTTTCTTTTGTCTGCATGTAATGAATCTGCTGTGTTTCATTTGGTAAAAGTCTTGGAAATAATTAATTTGTTAGCCTAGTTGGATAATATATAACCATTTTTACTTAGTCAGGTGGGTATTTATCTCAGTTCTATAACTTGAATATCTTGCTTTAGTAAGTTTTTTACTGTTCTAAAATCAGTTTCATCGAGGCTTGTCTTGTTTTTAAATGATTTATCAAAAATTTTATCGGGTACAAATTTTTGAATATAATATCTTTTTGCGCCAGAAATCAAAGTTCCTATTTGTTTAAAATCTTCAATATCAAGCTGTTCTTTTACTGATGTAGTTCTGAATTCGTAGTCTATTTTGCTGCCCAATATTATATTTATGCTTCTTTGAATGTTGTCTTTGTTTACATTTGTGTTTGTAATGTTGGAGTATTTATCAAGCGGAGCTTTAATGTCCATTGCGATATAATCAATCAAGTTTTCCATTAGCAGTTCTTCTATAATATCAGGATTTGTGCCATTTGTATCTAGTTTTACAAGAAAACCTAAACTTTTAATTTCTTTTATAAAGTCTTTTAGGTCTTTTTGTAAAGTGGGTTCTCCTCCTGTTATTACTACTCCGTCAAGCTTTCCCGTGCGGGATTTTAAAAACTCAAAAAAAGCCGGCAAGGTCATTACCGGCTCTTTTTTTTCAAACAATTCTGGATTGTGGCAGTATCCGCATTTAAAATTGCATCCTTGGGTAAAAACTATGCAAGCTATTTTTTCAGGATAGTCAAGCAAAGTTGTTTTTTGAAAACCTGCAATTACAAAAGACATTCTGCCTTTACCTCTTCGACGTTATATGTTTTTCTGTTTTTGAATTCAGCCTGTTTTCCTTTGTTCCATTGGTTTACAGGTCTAATGTATCCTACAATCCTTGAATATACTTCGCATTCTTCACCACAGTCAGGGCAAGTTTGGTGTTCGCCTTTTAGATAACCGTGATTTAGACAGATTGAGAATGTAGGTGAGAATGTAAAATATGGAAGTCGATAGTTTTCGCATACCTTTTTAACGAGGCTTTTCATTGTTTTTGTGTTTGAAATGCGCTCTCCTGCAAAGATATGTACAACAGTTCCACCTGTATATTTTGTCTGAAGCTCATCTTGCTTATCAAGTACTTCAAATATATCGTCAGTGTAATTCACAGGAAGGTGCGTTGAATTTGAATAATAAGGATTTGCCCCATTTTTATAGTAGTCATCATCATTTGCGCATCTTATATGGTTAAGGTTCTCTTTATCAAGTTTTGCAAGTCTGTAACTTGTACCTTCAGCAGGAGTTGCCTCTAGATTGTAGTTATTGCCTGTTTCTTCTTGGAATTCTGTAATCTTTGCTCTCATAAAGTCCATTACATCAAGCGCAAAAGTTTTTCCTTCTTCTGTTCCTATATCTGTATTTATAAGGTTTAAGCAGGCTTCATTCATACCTATTAAGCCGATTGTTGAAAAGTGATTTTTCCAGTAAACGCCAAAACGGGCTTTTATATCTCTTAAATAGTATTTTGTATAAGGATATAGGTTTGCATCTGTTAGATTTTCAAGCAGTTTACGTTTGATTTCAAGCGAATTTTTAGCAATCTCCATTTTCTCTGACAAGATATCTAAAAACTCTTGTTTGTTCTTTGCAATATAGCCTATTTTAGGAAGATTCATTGTAACAACGCCGATTGAGCCTGTTAAAGGATTTGAGCCGAAAAGTCCACCGCCCCTATAATCAAGTTCTCTGTTATCGATTCTGAGCCTACAACACATAGAGCGTGCGTCTTCTGGGTTCATATCTGAATTTATGAAGTTTGAAAAATAAGGAATTCCGTATTTTGCGCTCATTTCCCATAAACCTTCAAGGTTTTCGTTTTCCCAATTGAAGTCTTTTGTTATGTTATAAGTCGGAATTGGGAATGTGAATACTCTTCCAGAGCTGTCGCCTTGCATCATTACTTCAAAGAAAGCCTTATTAAGCATGTCCATCTCTGATTGAAACTCGCCGTATGTTTGTTCTTGGATTTCGCCACCTATTATGACGCCTTCATTTTTATAATAGCTTGGCACATTTAAATCCATTGTTATATTTGAAAAAGGTGTCTGAAATCCTACTCTTGTAGGTACGTTCATATTGAATACAAATTCTTGAAGGGCCTGTTTTACTTGAGTATAGTTTAATTTGTCGAACCTGATGAATGGAGCAAGCAAAGTATCAAAGTTTGAAAATGCTTGCGCTCCTGCTGATTCTCCCTGCATTGTGTACAAGAAATTTGCAATTTGACCTAACGCTGTCCTAAAGTGTTTTGCAGGCGCTGATTCAACTTTTCCTTTAACACCTTTAAATCCTTCTGTTAGAAGGTCTTTTAAATCCCAGCCGACACAATATACAGATATTATGTTGAGGTCATGGATGTGAATATCTCCTTTTTGGTGAGCGTCTTTGATTTCTGGAGGATAAATCTTGTTGAGCCAATAAGTTTTGCTCATGCCTGAGGCAAGATAGTTGTTAAGCCCTTGAATCGAATAGCACATATTAGAATTTTCATTAACCTGCCAATCAAGTTGCTTTAAATAGTCATCGATGATGTCAATCGATGCATTTTGTGCAAAATCACGCATTTTATTGTGCTGTTCACGGTAGAGAATGTAAGATTTTGCCGTTTGTTTGTAATCAGAAGACAAAAGCACTTCTTCTACAATATCCTGAATATCCTCGATTGTAGGTGCTTCTGAATTTGATTGCTGTTTCTGCGCGTAATCTTTCAATATTCTGATTACGTTTCTTGTCAGTTTTTGTGCGGTTTTAGAATCGAATTCTTTTGTAACCGCTGATGCTTTCTCGATTGCATCAGTAATCTTTTCGGGGTTAAAATCTACGATTTCCCCGTCTCTTTTTTGGATTTTTTGCATAAAAAACTCTCCCAGTCTCGTAAGTAATAACTGTACAATCAAGTTTTCCGGCTATAACGGCTGCGGACCAGCGAGGGACTTACACCCATGCTTTCCTCAATTGCGTTTTCTAATTCTACATTATTATCAAATTATTTAATAGAAATATAATAAAAATTAATATAAAAGAAGTAGTCAAATAATACTTAAAAAATGAAAAGCTATGTTATCATTTACTTATTAAAAGTTGGAGTTTATTGTATGGATATTTTTGCGCTAGAGCAATTGAGAAAGAAAGCCATTATTAAGTTTTTTCTTTTTATGTTGCTAGATTTGATTGTTATCGGTTTTTTTATATATAGTTATTTCAACATAGATAAAGTTAGTAATATTGTGATATTTGGCTTTTTCTTTTACTTCGTGTTATCTGTTATGTTTAAAAACTCTCTCGGAAAAAACTTTGAAAAAACTGTTAAAACGAACTGCATCCAAAAAATATTAGATGACATTGTAAGAGATAACGGTAAGGTTGAATGGCGAGCTCAAACATTTATGGACTGTTTGATAAATGATTTATCAGATCAAAAATATCCAGACGCAAATAATATAAATTGTCATTATTCATATCCTATGGATTCTGGTATAGATATGCTTGCATCTGGAATAAATGAGAATAATCAACTTTTAGACAATAAACAAATATCATTTTCATTTAACCCAAGAGAATCAAGGTTGTTTGATTTTCGTTCAGTTACAACGGATGATTCTTTTGAAGGTATTTATAAAGGTGTAAATTTTAAAATTATTGAAACAGAATTTACCTCAGGCCGTGGAGAAGATAGAACGACCCCTTTTAAAGGATGCTGGATGATAATTAAATCTAACAAGCAATTTAACTCGCACACTATAATAAGCAAAAGAACTTACTTCTTCCAAAAAGATTTGTATAAACTTGATATTCCTATTCCTGATTTTAAGAAAAAATATAAGGTTTATACAAATAACCTCCAGGAAACTTCTTCTCTTATGTCTTCTGATTTGTGCAATTTGCTTACAGGGGTGAAAAACAAAACAAGTATGGCTATTTATGACTCTAATATTATTCTCGCTATTCAAATGCGTGGGGACTTATTTAAACTTGGAAGCATATTTAAAAGAGTTGATGACCCAAAACAGTATACAAAATTTGTTCAAGAAATATCTTCTCTATTAAGTATAATCGGCAGATTAAAGAGTATAGAAAATTTGGGGTTAGAGCAAGCTGAACCTGTTGAAGCTATTTCAGAATAGGCTATATAAATGATGTAGTTTAGAGGTTATAAAACTAACATTGTGTCATAGTAATTAATATTGGGAAAAACAAATGTCTAAATCTATTATTGAAAAAAATCTTGAAGCCTTAACAACAACTAATCCTAATTTAGTTGTTAAAATTATTGACCATAAAGTCACTTCTAATGTTGAATTTAAAGAGGCAAAATCAAAAGATCTAGTTTTGTCAGTCAACGGTTATGATTTAGATGATTTGAACAATCCGCAGGAAGATTCCTTGCGCATTTTTAATAATGTTAAACAAGATAACATACCGGATAACATAATTATTATATTAGGGCTTGGTACAGGTTACCTTTTCAAAAGGTTTACGGTAAGCAGCAAATCTAAAATTGTTGTCTTTGAACCAAGTTTATCTGTTATGAGAATAATTCTTGAGTCTGTTGATTTTTCAGCAGAGTTGAATAATCCTAATTACACAATTGCTAACAGTTTCCACGAAATCAGTCAGGCTTTTGAAACGTTATACAAACACGGCAATAAAATTGAAGTTGTTTATAATAAACAATATGAAAATTTATACAGTGATGTTGTTCAAAAGCTTCATTCTGAAATAAAAAATATTCTTCCTGAACCTTATGAGGGTGGTCCTTTAAAATTAAATATTGGTCCTGGTATATGGAAGAAAGAAGGCTGGAAGACCCTTGATTATTATGTTAACGCGACTTTTAATGTTGACCTTAGAAATATGGACAATTTCCCGATTGAAGATAATATGATTGAAAAGGCTTTTTCTTCTCATTGTATTGAACATATTAAACAAGAACACGCAGAACATTTATTTAGAGAAATATACCGATGCATGAAGCCGGGTGGAATTTTAAGGCTGGCATGTCCTGATGCTGATCTTGCTCTTGCAGCTTATAAAAGAAAAGACCGTGCGTGGTTCTCCTGGGTTGATTCTGACAATTTTGGCAATATGATAATCAACGCATTTTCAAGCTATAAAAGAGGCGGCCCAAAATGTGATGATGAAACTGTCCAAAAACAGTTTGATACATTAAGCAAAAATGATTTCATCAAATGGTGTAACAGTCTTATTGATCCTAATGAACCATATGTTGCACATACAAACGGATATTATTATGAAAAACTTGAAGGAATGCTATCTGAAGCAGGATTTGCTGAAATAAGAAAAAGCGGATACAGGCAATCATACGATCCAGAGCTTCGCGGCGAGATGTTTGATCTTTATCCAAAAATAAGTTTATACGTTGAATGTTGTAAACCGCTTTAAATTGGCTGTTACGATGTAAATATCCTTTCTTATTTAATGGTTATTTTGTCGTTTTTTAAAGAAATATCTTTTTTCAATTCGGCAATGAATTCTTGTCTGTATAAAAAGCCAAGATGTGAGCCATTATTGATTAAAACAACTTTATTTCCTGAATAGGTTTTTAATTGTTTCAGCTGCTCCGGATTTACATAATAATCATCAAGTGTATGATAAATTTTATAATTTTGACTGTTTTTTAAGAAATCTGCTATCGCATATAAACTTGTATCGTTATTCAAGTCTTTAATTGATTGGTAGTTGTTTCCTAAGAGATATCTTTCAGCGTAATCATTATAACTTGTGTTGTTAATTGAGTGATATATGTCTGTTTTTGTTGATTTTGAAGCATTTTCGATTGTGAAAATCAAGTCGGACAACTTTTGTCTCATAATAAAGCCTGTTATTAATCTAGCCTCTTCTTCAGAAAAAGGAAGAGTTTCTAACGTTTTATCGGTAAATTCTTTTGACTGAGCAATCTGAAGTATTTTTGCCGCAGTCACTGCTGTCCTTTGTTTTATTTCCGAAGGGTTTTTATTCCACTCGTCATTATTTTTGTCTAACTGTTTGAGCGCAAACAATATTTCAATCGGAGGGTTAATTGAGATATATTTTGTAATGTTCATTGTGTTGTTTTTATATTCTTTATCAGCAAGAAAAAGTGCTGCAAAAGCCCCAAACGACGTTCCAATAACGACCTTTTCGCTTGGTTCACAATTGTATTTTGTATGTAGGGAATTAAGTATTTTAGAAGTTACCATTTTAAGGTAATCAGCATCTTGGGAAGGAATTCCGGGTTTATAATCTTTTGGCATGCTTTTTACAAATTCCCATTGGAAATGGCTGCCCTGAATTATGACAGAGTATCCTTCGTCATAAAATAACTTTGCAAGAACAACAGAATGGTGAGACATAATACCTTCGCCAAGAGATGGGTATATTATTGCAATAGGTGCTTTTCTGTCTTTTTGAAGTATGTATCTGTATTTGTAATTTTCTCTTTCCGGGTCAATATTTATAGAAGATGTTTTAATTTGTTTGCTGAAGCATCTGTTCCATAAAGAGATTTCTGCCCATATTGAATCATCAATTCCCGGAAGTTCAAAAAGAGCTGTTCTCATTGAATCTACAACAGGATTTTGCGGATTATAGTCCTTAAGTATCATATCGGCTCTTAAATCAAGGTTATTTGTACTAAGGTCTTTTATTTTTGAATTTGATTCTTTTGATTCTTTAGTTAAGTCGTTTACCGATATTTTTTCCTGCTTTGCATTATTTTCAGTATCGTTTTTTATATTAAGAACATCTTCGCTTGGAGTCTCAGCAGATTCAGGTGCAACCTTTGCTGATGTTTCCATTATGTTTATTCGGTCAAGATTTGAGGTTCTTATATACTTCTCAATACCGTAAAGTTTTTTTGCAATATCATAAGGATCGGCATAAGTTGATTCTATCATTTTGGTCATAGATTGCCTGTAAGAAGTTCTGTTAGCTAGAAGCCCTGTTTTTATGAAAGCAGCTATGGGGCTTGCAAGGTATAAGGTGGGCTCAAGTGCGCATTCCAAAACTTTACCTGCTAAATCTCTAGGGCTTGTTGAAGTAAGTATAGGTATAACAAGGTAGGAACCTTGCTTAACCTTGCATTTTGCAAGAGCCTGATCCATATCTTCTGCTACAGGTTCGAGGTTGAAATATTTTTTTGCAGGGTCATAAAGCCCGCCAAGTCCAAGTGTCGAGTTAGTTAAAAATCTCAAGGTTTCTTTTTTTGAGGCTTTCATGTCTTTTTGAATAAGACAACTAGCAAGCCTTTTAGGAAACTCAATATTGGCATATGCATTTTGAAGCCTGTCCATACCGTATTTTGGTATTATTGATGCTCCAATAATGTTAACAGGCCTTATTACATATTTGTTTAACTTAGAGTTAAATATAAACATTTTCCTGTTAAAATTTTCATATTTATCTGGTCCCATAAACTCGTAAGAGTAGTCAGGGTATTTGTTTTCAGATTCTGCTGCAGTAGTTATATTGTATAAATTAAAATTTAAGCACAATAAGGCAACAAAGAACATACAAGCTTTGTTTCTAATACTCATTTTCCCCCTAATGATTTGAAAGATATTTGATTTCTTATTCTATTGTCATAAGAAGACAAAATATATTGCTCACTAGGATATTTTTAGGTTTAAAAGAAAAATGTCCTATTTGTAACCATTTTGGTTATTCTAATAGTTATGTTTTAGAAAAGGTATTTTTGCTTAATAAAGTCCTTTGTTTTAGGAAAAAGGACTTTAATGCTGAATTTCAATCATAAATAAAAAAAGAGGCTAATTGCCTCTTGATTTAAATGGTGCGTCCACCGCGATTCGAACGCGGGACCTATCCCTTAAAAGGGGAGTGCTCTACCTGCTGAGCTATGGACGCATTCCCTGTTTGACTATATTTATAACTTATCAAGAACATACTTTTGAGTCAATCACTTTTCAAAAAAAATTTTCTATTTTTTAAAAGGATGTTCCATTACAATAGTTTGCTCTCTTCCCGGACCTACACTTATTATGTTTATTGGGATTCCGACAAGTTCTTCCAGTCTCTTTAAATATTTTTTAGCATTTTCAGGTAATTCTTCAACACTTTTTGCACCTGAAATATCTGATTGCCAGCCGGCATGAGTTTCATAAATCGGCTCTAAATACTTATGCATGTTGATGTTTGTCGGGTAATCTTCGTAAACAGTTCCATCACGCTTGTCTTTGTATGCAATACAGATTTTTAATTCGTCAAACTCGTTGAATACATCAAGTTTTGTTATTGCCATTTGAGTCAATCCGCCAACAAGAACAGCATATCTTGATAATACAGAATCAAACCAGCCGCATCTTCTAGGTCTTCCGGTTGTTGTTCCGAATTCTCTTCCTATTTCTCTAATTCTATCGCCTGTAGCATCCATAAGCTCTGTCATAAAAGGACCTTCGCCTACTCTTGTGATGTATGCTTTAGTTACGCCAATTACATTTTTAATGTTAGTAGGACCAACGCCAGAACCTGTTGCTGCTCCGCCACCAATTGCATTTGAACTTGTTACGTAAGGGTAAGTTCCGTAGTCGATATCAAGCATTACACCTTGAGCGCCTTCAAATAATATTTTCTTTTCTTTTTTAAGCGCGTTAGAAAGCTCAGAAACCCAATTGTTGCACACATAAGGAGCAAAAATATCAGCATATTTTTTGCATAGTTTTACAACTTCTTCTTTTGAGTATGTTTTGTTTCCGTATACTTCTTTTAAAATCTTGTTTTTTAAAGGCAAAATAGCGTCAAGTCTTCTGTCTAAAGACTCCATATCATAAAGATCTTGAACTTTTATTCCATATCTGCCTATTTTATCTGAATAAGTAGGTCCTATGCCTTTTTTAGTTGTTCCAATTTTATTTTTGCCTGAATTAGCCTCTGAAACGCCATCAATATCTATATGATAAGGCATCGTTATTGTCGCTAAAGGACTTATTTTTAAGTTGTTTAAATCAATGTTTCTAGCCTTTAAATCATTTATCTCTTGTTCAAATGTTTCAGGGTGAATGACTGTTCCTGCTGATATAAGGCAGAATTTATCTTTATATAATATTCCAGATGGGATAAGGTGAAATTTGTATGTTTCGTTATTAACAACTACTGTATGACCAGCATTACAGCCACCTTGGTATCGTATAATTAAATCCGCATCTTCAGCCAAAAGATCTGTAATTTTAGCTTTTCCCTCATCTCCCCATTGGGCGCCAACTACAACCGTATTTCCCACTTTTAAAGTCCTCATTCTCTTCTACCTGACAAGTATAGAATAAAAAAATAGCCTATTCAATCTTTTTTAAATTGTATTTTTAACACTTGTTATATGGTTGTTGCTGATATGGCTTGATAAATAAGGAAAAATTACTCCTTAACAATCTTTACCCTTTTTGTAGGGGAATAGTGGAAACAGCTATTTAGCCACTGTATGCCTGAAATAGCGCAAAAAAAAGCCACTCATTGAGTGGTTTATTTCTGCATCCTAATGGTCTTTTTGTGTTTATTATTTAGGAGTTTATATGTGTTCGGGGTTGTATTGTTTCGTGTGTAAAACATTTGGTGTTTTATTTACACTTAAATCTTATAATATTATTATGACATATTATTTATAAATGTCAACCCTACACTTTATAATTTTTATAATTATCTTAACAATCTGTTATATTCTTTTGCTAAAGCCTTGCTGCACACGGTATTTTCTATAAAGTCCCAAGGAAGGTTATTTTCAATTTTTCTTTCTTCAAGTGCGAAATAGTCGCTATCAGGTAGTTTGTTCTCTTTACAAAGCTGTTTATAGGCTTTTTTAAAGGCGCCAAGGTTGCAATCAGATTCGTATACCGAAATCAGATAATCACATAATCTTCTGTCTCCTCTGGATAAAAGGGCTTGAATGTAGTCCCATTTAACGCTAGAAGTACGGATTTTTACACCAATTTTATGAAATTCTTTTTTTAAGTATTCGTATTTTTTTTCTAGAGATTTTATGTCTTCTCTTTGTGCATATTGAAATGGCGTTTGAGCCTTAGGTACAAAAGTTGAGAAACCAAGTGTTATATCAAACGTTTTATGTTTTGTTTTAATCCGTTTAATAAGTGCTACAAGCTCATCAAGATCTTCATATGTTTCAGTTGGAAGTCCGATCATTGCGTATATTTTTAGACCTTGTAGGCCGTTATCCTCTGCAATTTTTACAACATCCATTATCTGAGTTTCGGATAAGTTTTTGTTAATGATTTTTCTAAGCCTTTCGCTACCTGCTTCAACTGCAATGGTTGCGGTTTTTTGGCCTGATTTTACAAGCATTTCTATTGTTTTTGGTGAAACATAATCTGCTCTCAATGAAGATATTGTTAATTCAATATTTTCGCCGTTATCAAGCTTTTTTATGATAAAGTCAGAAATTTTGTCAAAATCAGGGTGTCCGCATACAAGTGCACCAAGAAGGGCAAGTTTGTTTGTATGTTTTAGTCCTAATTCAAGCGTTTCAATTAAGTTTTCGACGGGATAAAATCTAGTAGGAAGATTAAGATATGAAGCAAGGCAAAAACCGCATCTTTGAGGGCAGCCTCTTTCAACTTCTACTATGAAAGTGTTTGAGAAATAACTTTCCTCGCTCAGAATCGGCGTGTATGTACATTGAGGAATGTCAGCACTTACTTTTTTTACATTAAACTCTTTATTATCAAGAGTCAAAACTTTATTTTGTTTTTCATCAAATTTTGTTAGAGAAGGAACATAGATGCCTTCAATTTTTGCCAATTCTGATAAAAGTTCTTTCCTTGGCATATCTTTATTGTCGCGAATAAACTCGAAAACCTTTTTGCCGATTGGTTCTATGTCACCAACCATAATAAAATCAAAAAACGGAGCAAAAGGTTCAGGATTTGCTGTCAGAACAGGTCCGCCGCCATATATTAGTGGGTGGGTTGTATTTCTTTCGGTGTTTTTGAATGGAATGTTATATTGTTTAAGTAATTTCAAAATGCATAAAATATCAAGTTCAAATGAAAATGAAAAGCCGAATACATCTACATTCTGAGGTTTTATTTTTGTATTTTTTGTATCTGTAAATACTCTTTCAGCAAAAATTCCATCTATTGTATCAATGGTTTTAAATACCGTCAAAAATCCTAAAGAAGCCATTCCAAAAGATTTTATTCCCGGGAAAGCCATCCATAAATTTAATTTTGTTGGTGTGTTATTTTCTTTTGTATATAAGTAGGTTTCGGTTTTTTGTGTCATTAGAAAGATTCGTCCTTCTCTTTGTTTATGGTTTTAATATAAAGTTCGTCAAACAAAATTGCGATTAATGAAGCTATTGCAGGCGCGAGAATCACACCCCATACACCAAGGAACTTTGCGGCTACAAGAAATGCGAAGATTACTGCAACAGGGTGCAAGTTCAAAAACTTACCAAACAGAATCGGTCTTACAAATTGGTTAGAAATCCATTGTGATACAAGATAAACAACTATTGTTAAAACAACAAAAACCCATCCCTTTGAAGCAGCTGCAGCTATTCCCATAACAAGTGCAACAGTTGGCCCTATAATTGGAATAATATCAAATACTCCCGCTATTAATCCGAGTAATATCGAATAATTAACTTTCAAAATCCATAAGCCAAGCCCTGTAAAAAGTCCTACAGTCAACATTGAAAGACCTTGTGCAACAACATATGAACCTACTTTTTCTTCGATTGTATTAGTTATTTCTTGAGCTTTTCTTCTAATTTTTGGTGGGTAAAGTCTTAAAACGTTGTGTTTTATAGAGTTTTTTTCATAAACAAGATAAAACACAATCATAGCAACTGAAAATATGACTGTAATTCCTTCCATGATTCCAACAGTTATGTTTATTGATTTGTCGAGAAGTGTTTTAGTAAACTCGGTGCTGTTTGCGATAAGGGTATCGAGATTTATTATTCCTTTTAGACTTTGTCCAAATATTACTGTTGTTTCAATCCAATTTTCAAATTCATGAAATTTGGTTGGAAAATTAGTTACTAACTCCTGAATTTCGCTGTATATTGCGACAATTATCGGTATGCAAATAACGATTATCCCTATTAAAATAATTCCCAATACTAATGATGTTGCGAGCGCTCTTTTCATATATTTTGAGAGTTTATCTACAAAAGGATTTATAGAGCATGCTATTACATATGCACCAAAGAATAACAATGCGATTTCTTTAGTTTGAGCTATGAATAGCAGAAAACATATTATTAGCATTAAGAATATCATATTTTTTAAGGTGAAATTTTCTCTGAAAAACATACAAAAACTCCAATTTCTCGTTAGTATAAGTTATTGGTAAATTATACTATAAAACTAAGAAGTTGGAGTATCCTGTTATATATTGATTAATTGTTTATTGTTTTTGTTTTGTAATGTAATGGATTTTTATCCTAAATTAAAAATTTTCTATTCCAATCTATAAATGCAGTTAATTTTTTATAAAAGGTTATTTTTCTTTAATTTGTCTTTGGCTGTGTTAATTGAGTTTTGCACTCTGGTCATAAAGGTTCTATCTGATAGCATTCTCTGTATGTCTCTTTTTGTTCCGAGTTCGAACACGGGGTTTGCAGAATTATTATTATGAGTATTGAAAACAACTTTAAAAATTCGCTTATCAGGTGTTGTTTCATCTGTTGAAGGGCTTACCTTGAGGGTCACGGTCCCGCCTTTTGTCGGATATTTTTCTTCTATGGCGGCGAATTCATTCCCCCTTTCAGGAAGTTCCTTCTCAATCCTTCTTGACAGCTTATCTAGAGATTCTTTCAATTCCTTAGATAGTTTCGTCTCAATTCGTTTTAGTTGATGAGACGAGAGCGTCTTTATATTTGTTCTTGAAATCGGTATGGGCAGCATTTTTTATGTCTCCTTGTTTTTTTGTTTTATAGTTATTAATTCCAGAACATTTCTGACATTATAGACCAAATGTTTTCCAATGCAAACCCTTGGGATGTATTTCAACCAGGAAGCCTCTTCATGGAGTCTTCCAAGATTTTTTACATCAAGATCTTGTAATATTAGATTTCTTAGGTCTTTAATCTGCTGTAATGTTCTTCCTTGACTTTTGCAGCCTTGTCTTGTACCGGTGAAGAAGTCCCCAATCTGAGGTTCTTGCATGCCAGTAAGACCTTGTTCAACTGCTTTATTATATTCATATATTTTATTTAAATAATTTCCGTAAGATTTTTCTCCTGATTTTGAAAGATTTTGTGCTGATTTTTCTATTTGTGAATAAACTCTTTTTACAAGAGGATTATTGCTCGAGATATCTTTTCCTTGTCTGATGTCATAAGGAATATGCTCAATATTTGCAACGCTGTCAATTTGAGTACTTCTTATTTGAAGTTCTCCACTCACTCCATTTGAGTGAGTAACATTAATTTGTGCTGATGTATAGCCTGAACCTTTGTTTTTAGCACCGATGTATGAAGTTTCTGTTTGTGACTTTGCACTGATTGCCGCTTCTTTTATGGAGTCGATATTTGCTTCAGTAAGATAAGGAGTTATATTTTTACCGCTATAATTATCTATTTCGATAGGTCTTATTCCGCCTTCCCTAAAACCTTTATTTAAAGAAGCAATTATTTCATCAATTTGAGATTGTGAAAGTCTGTCGACAGTAATTTTTGTGCCAACTAAATCTCTTATCATGCCTCTTGCTTGTTCAATATTTTCTAATTCATACTTTTCGTTAGGGTCTGTTAGTTTTCTGATGATTTTATCTTTAATTGAAGCAGCGCTCTTTACTCTGAACTCAAGATTTTTTTGATATTGTTCAGGTAAAAGTCTTCTAATTTCGTCTATTGCGCCATTTGGGCTTTCAACAGCATCCAAGCCTTCTTGATGAAGCTGATCGGCATATCTTCTAATTTCATCAAGTTTTTCTTTTGGGTAACCTGCTTTTTCTAAGCGTGCTATATCGTCTGCTTCGCAGCATTCAATTTTTTTGAATGAGTTTTTAATACTTGTTAAAGCAGTACCGTTTTTAAGCATTTTATAAGAATGAATTATATTTGTCTTTGTGCCTTTTATGCACTCATAAGATGCTTTTAAATAGCTAATTTTTTCAGCATTTTCAACGCCTGAAGCCTTTAATGCTTTTTTCGATCCAAGTACAGAAGTTCCGAGTGAGAATGTACCTGCGCCAATATTTTCCCAACCTTCTTCAGTTTTTTTATCTGTTGTTGCAGTTGCAGCTTTTAGAGCTCCTTTTGCAATGTTATATGCGCCAATCACAATACCACTGGCTATAAATACAGGTAATAATGGCGGAAACAATGCAGTCAAACAAGCACTGGCACCAATTGCCAAAGCTCCTGTAAGCATTGCTTTAGGACTGCTTAATAGTGCAGTAATAGGAGATATTATCCCTTTAGCAAAATGTTTAAGAGCATTTGCAGGGCTGATTCTTCCATCATCCTTTGCATAGTCAAACTTAGGCATTGTATTGTTAGCCTTGAAGTTCATGCTATTATTACTGCTTAATTTTGTTTTGTATTTGCGCGCATTATTACTGTTGATTGTTAACACAGACAAAAATATTCTTTCCACGAGAATTACCCTACTTTGTTTTAAAATTACTAATTACAAAAAGTTGCTAGATTTTGGTTAAACGTTAAGGAAATTGTTACCAGAGTGCCTCAGGCATTTTCCTTTCGTATATCCAAATAGGTGTATTGTCGTATTTATCTTCGAATTCGGTTTTTATAAAATCCGGTACACCTATTGCCACTACAGGAATTTTTACTTTGTCCGCGGCCTCTTTGATGATCTTATATCCTCTTATGATATCTTCTTTTTGTGTCTCATCACCAAAGTGGGTATTACTGATTATTCCGTTGAACTTCTTCCAGGGTCTCTTTTCCAGGCCTTCTGCAAATGTCAGGTATTCAATTATATTTTCCACATTGCAGGTTTCAAATTTCGAGGTATTAATTACTATATATATATTTAAATCTTTTTCTTCTCCAATATTATGGATAATATCTAGAATATCGAGTCCCGATGCACCATAGCCGACATCAATTATAATATCGCCTTTTTCAGAAAGGCAATTAATCTGCTGGCCGGTCACATAGCTACCCGCTTCTCCTAGTCCAAAATAGTCTTCTTGAGCAATGACATTAATCCCAAGTTCTCTGAGGGACTTGGCTAGAGGTCTTAATGTATAAGCAGGTTCAACT
>JAEZIX010000051.1 GCA_023415935.1 Cyanobacteria bacterium OH_CDB_20
AACTAAAAATCAGGTTAATATAGATTATAATAAGTGAAGTAAGTAGATAGTTTTTGGTTAATCAAGTGCACTCAAAAATTAAAGATTATATAGAAATTATAGAGAAAGTTGCCAGAGTTGAGCAACGCCGCATTCCTTCACACATGGTTGAGTATGAAGAGCTTGTAAGCATTGGTATCATAGCTTTGCAAGCGATGATTAAAGATAAAACAGAAGAGCAGCTTGAACGCTACAATAATGCTTATATTGCTACTGCTGTAAGGTGGGCAATAAGAAATGAGCTCAGAAACCGTTATAAGTGGTACTCTTTAAAACATGCAAAACAAGAAGGCGAAGAAGAGTCATCTACTGCTACTGATACGGAGCAGGATGCTGAAATTTCACCTACTAAAGTAAGAGAAGCTATCTATGAAACAATCCTTTCAATAGATAGTATAGCTGCAGCTTCTTCTGATAACGATTCGCCGTTTGACTTTATCAAAGACCCTTCTGCGCTTCCAGACGAAAAAGCAGAGATATCAGAGCTTGGTAAAGTTATAAGAGAAGCAATTGCAACTCTTCCTCAAAAAGACAGAACTATTGTTGAGTATAGATTTTACAGAAACATGCAGGTTAAAGAAATCGCTCAGCAAGTAGGGCTTTCTTCGTCAAGAATTACCAGAATAGTTCAGGCATCGTTAAACTACGTCAGAGAATACCTGAAAAAACGGGAACACTACGGATATTAAATCCTCAATTTTTGTGTTTATCCTATCTTCCAATATTAACTTTGATTATATCTGATACCCAAGGCAGGTAGCTGTATTTGTTGTTTACAACACCTACTGAAAGGTATACGACAAGAACAAATATACCTATTTGAATAATTGATAAATGCAAAAATCCGATGTTTATAATTGATACTGCGAAGAAATATGATATCGCTCCTGCTAATAAGTTTATTACAGGGATGATTTGAAGCATATTAACAATGAGTATCAAAAAATTTGAAACGATAAAAAATAAAATTGATAAGAATATTGATTGATAAATATGATATTTAATGAAAGGGCGTAAACTTTGTTTCATAAGAGCTCCAAATATAAGCCAAACAAAACCTGCCATACCAAAAGTTATATAAGAAAGTATTGATATTATTTTTTCAATTGGAAGAATGTCGTTGTTTCTATAATAATTGTTAGCCACTTATGATGCCTTTTCTAGTTTCTGTGTAATATACTCATCAGCAATTTCAATATATAAAAGTTTAATTTCATCATTTTCTTCATCTAGTTCAGATGCTTTTTTATAGTATTTCAATGCTGATTTTAAATCTTGTTTAAGGGTATAGGTATTGCCTATTAGTGTATATGTATTTGATGCTTCAGGCTGCAATTTAATAACTTCATTGTAAAGTTCAAGAGCCTCATCATATTTTGATTCTGAGACAAATAAATTAGCAAGAAGCGCGTATGCATTTGTTTTTTCAGGGAAAAGCTCAATTGCTTTTCTATACAATTTAACAGCTTCAGATGTATTATTTCTGTCGCACATTGATATTGCATAGCAAACATACGCCTGATAGTATTCAGGATCAAGTTTTATAGCTTTTTTAAAGTAATAATCTGCTTTATCGAATTCTATATTTGCAGAATATGCGTTTGCGCAGCAAAGAGCGGTTTTAGGGTCTTTTTTATTAAGTTTGTATGATTCTTCAAATTCTTGAGAAGCATCTTTAAATCTGTTCATTTTCATAAGAACGCAAGCAAGGTTTAAATGGTTTTCAGGGTTTTTATTGTCTATAAGCAGTGCTTTTTCGTAATAAACTTTTGCTTCGTCATATTCGCCCTGGTCTTGATATAAAAGTCCTATTGCGCTGTATACGTCAGGGATATCAGGAGATATATTAAGCGCTTTTATATAGTTCTGTATTGCATTTCTAAAATTTCCCATTTCAGCATAAGCATTGCCTAGATTGTAATAAATAGAGAAATTCTCAGTTTCAATTTCAGCTGCTCTTGTATAGTTGTTTATCGCCTTTTGAAAATCAAGGTTGTAAAAGTAAATACTGCCTGAATTTATAAGAGCCGAAACATTCAAAGGATCAACACCCAAGAGGGAGTTATATATGTTTAAGGCGAGGTCATATTGATTGTTTACAATATACAATTTGCCAAGAAGTAAATAATTATCAGGGTTTTGCGGATCCAAAACCAACTTTTTTATTGTTTCTTCTATTAAATTTTTATTATTTTCCATATCCATATTTATATATTACTACAAGAACCTTATTTTTATCACTCATCTTTTATGATGATTTTGAAATTTTAAATAACATTAGAAGTAAAAACTTGTTGAAAGCATAAGCCTATTTTCATTGGGAGCTGTCGCTTTGTCTTTATAGATGTAGTTTACAAACACCTTAAAGTTTTCAAAAGGTTTGTATACAAAGCCGGCTGTATATTCTGTATTTGATAGGTCGTGACGGTGTTTATTAGGGTTTAAGCAATCATACCTTGCAGTTAGCTGTATTTTTTTTGTAAGATCATATAAAAGTGCAGCGTAAAAACCTTCTGCGTTATTAGTACTTTCTACGACACTGTTATATCCGTTTGCGTGGGCGTATTCAAATTTTGAGTGGATTTTTTTATAGTTGTATTCAAGATAAGAGCTCAAAACGGAGTAGTCTTTGTCGTAATGCCCTACGTTGTAACCAGTTCCAATGACTGCACTGCCGTATTTTGGTTTTGAAGCGAGCGGTTTAAAGTTAATCCATCCGGTGGAATCAAGACCTTTGAAGTAGTCTTTGGAGTATCTGGTACTGTCGTATAAGCCGATATCGTAATCAACATACTTGTAATTGCCCTGATTTCTAATACCCATAGAGCGGACGTTACTGAAAGTTCTTCCTATTTGCGATTTTTCTGCAAAATCCTGTTGAAAGCCGCTATATTTACCTTCAACACCTATTGGCAGTCTAGTTGCCTGACCTATAATTATCTTCTGGTTTTTACCGATATTTCTTGTTAAAGACAATACAGATATTTTTTCTGAGAAATAGTTGTCATAATTTGGCAACTCTCTTGCGGTATTGAACATAGTATCGAGTTCATATTTGTTGTCGTTGAACTTTGTTTTTGTGTAAATTTCAAAAACAGGAAGAGAAAATCTTGAACCCAGAGTATGACCGTCTTCTTTAAAAATATGGGTTTCGTCCCCATATAGAATACCCATTTTAAAATAATTAACGGGACCTTCTTCAAAAGTGTACCCTTTGTGGAACTTTTCGAGGCAATCCATTACCACATGAGGCTTTTCTACATCTTCTATTGACTGACTTTTTTCTATCTTTAAAGATTGAGTGTTAAGCTGTATTACCTGATTATTTTGTTGTTCTATATGCTTTCTTGTAGATTCAACTTCTCCTATCGCAAAAGCTGGTGTTTTGCATAATAAAAAACATATTAAAATTAAACTTGTATAAATTACTCTACTCATCGGTACCTAAAAAAACTGTTCGGATTTTAATATTGTAATTCAAAAAAAATGAGTTTCAAAATACTATATTTTAGTATAATTGCAAGTTGCCCAAATATATGTTAAACTAGGTGGAAAGAAAGTAATGGAGGCATAAATGTCAAGAGAAGATAATTCTGTTGTTTTTGGTTTAGGACTATTGGTTGGTATAGTCGGCGGCGTTATTGCCGGAGTTTTATATGCCCCTAAATCAGGTGAAGAAACAAGAAAAGATTTACAAGATGCTGTTGTTGATTTTGCGGATAAACATACCCCCGAAATTAATGAGGCTAAAAGACAAGCGCTTACTTCGATAGATGTAATGAAATATAAGATTGAAAAAAAATACAATAAAATCAGCAATATTATCAAAGCTAAACAGCTTGCAAGAGCCAAAGAACGTGAATCTGTAGATTACGATATGAACTAGGAGTGCATTAATGACACCTTTTGAAATTAGCATTTTAATTTTGGCTTCTGTAACTGTTGTACTTTTGGTTATATTAGCAGGTTTTATAATAAAACTATTTATTGATACGGATAGGCTAATAAATAATGTTAATGAAGTTACAATTCTTGTAAAAAATG